>WJMR01000318.1 GCA_014727845.1 Ignavibacteriales bacterium | reverse complement strand
TGCTCGTCAACAACGCCGGCTTCGGCGTGGTCGGGAAGTTCCACGAGGCGGCGCTCGAGAAGCAAATTAAGATGGCGGAGGTCCACGTTCTCGCCGCGCTTCGCCTATTGTGGGCGGCGCTCGGCAGGATGGCGCCGGCGAAAAAGGGCGCGGTGATCAACGTCGCCTCTCTCGCCGCGCTTGTGCCCGTCAACGGATCGGCGAACTACGCGGCGACCAAGGCGTATCTCGTAACGCTTACGAAAACGCTGAAACGCGAATACGCCGACGACGGTATCACCTTCCAAGCGCTCTGCCCGGGGTTCACTTATACCGAGTTCCACGACACCGACGAGTTCGAGGGGTTCGATCGCCGAGAGATTCCGAAAATGTTTTGGATGCCCGCCGAGAAGGTGGTGGACGCCTCGATCAAGGCGCTCCCGAAGAGGCGTACCGTGGTTGTGCCGGGGTTCGTCAATCGGCTCGCCGCCTCAACGCTCGATAACGCGCTCGGCGCCGCAATTATTTCCGCGATGGGGGGTAAGCGCGGGCCGCACAAGGAAGAGAGCCCGCGCGAGGAGAAGAAGTAGCCCGCTAAAAGGAGAGGTAGCGGAAGCCCAACCCGATCCAGAAACCGTCGTTGCGATACTCGGCGGCTTCGTGGAGATTGACGTCTTGGTAGCCCATATTGTATCGCATATCCAGCCGCACGATATTCCCGAGTAGGATCTCCCATCCGAACACGAAGTTGATGTCGCTCGACTCGAAGAATTCCTGATCCTGCAAGGTGATGAGGACTTCGTTCTTGACGACTTCCTCTTTCAGCTTGATGTTGTAGGAGGCGCCGGCGAAGAGTTTGCCGGGGAGGAAGTCGAGCGGGTCGCGGAATTTTACCGTGAGGGGAATCTCGACGTAGGTGAGATTGACGATTTGCTCGACGTCCACGCCCGCCGAGGTGTAGTTGGCGCGCGCGCCGCGCGGCACGTAGATGCCCTCGATCTGGAAGCCCGCGAACACGCCCTCGAAGTTGAAGTTGAACCACCCGCCGAGCGAGCCGGTCATCCGATAGTCGAAATTCTCGCTGATAACGGGGTCGTCGCCCGTATAGGAGATGGTCGTCATACCGAAATTCGATCTGCCGCCGAACTCGAAAATCGGGAGGTAGATCTCTTCTCGAAACGGCTCGTGCGCGCCGCCGGATTGCCCGAACGTAGAGCCGCCGAAGAGGAGGAGAACCGTTAGCGCCGTAAGTAGTCGCTTCATAATCGCTCCACCGAAAACCGTCCGCCTCGGTTGGGCGGAACGATCGTCGGAAATTCACTCCGTAAAAGTACGTCGTTTTGTCGTAACAAAAAACCTATCCTTATATCATTATCGGTAATACGCGCGCGAGATTAAGTGGCGCGGCGCGTTAAAACGCGCGCCCGAGCCGAAGCTCGAGGTAGTCGGCTTGGTGCCTGTGTGTTTTAAGGTTAACGCCCGCCTTCCACCGATCCGCAAATCGGAAGTAGAGATAGTAGCGCTGGTAGAGGAAATCGTGATCGACGAACGGGCGATAGACGTAGAGCCCGAGTTGCTGACCGAACAGGAACGCGCCCATCAAGAACTCGTGACCGAAGAGGACGCCCGCTTGCCGATGGTCGTAGTCGCCGTCGTGTTCTTTGCGGATCTTCGCCTCGCGCATCCCGTCCTCGATGAATTCCGCGCCGAAGGTAAGCGCCGATAGCAAGCCCACTTGGCGGCTGTGCGTCGCGCCCGCTCCGAATATATAGTATTGTTCCTCGGGGTATTTATCGAGTGTGGCGGCGGCGCCGAATATCTCGACGTCCCACCGTTTCGCGAAATCGCGTTCGCTATTGTCGGGGGCTTCTCGGCGGAGGAATATCGAGGGTTCCGGCGTGTATTGGACGCCCACGCTTGCGGCGGGATAGTTGATCCCCTTGTTCGGATCCTTAACGCCGCCGTTTGACATATGGTTATAGTTAACGGAAAGTTTCGCCGTCCACCGTTCCGCGAGTCGGAAGCGGTAGGCGATCTGCATCTGCAAAAAGAAGCTGAAAGGGATCGAATAGCTTTGATTTTCCGGATTCTCGACCGAGTCGAACGGCGCGCTCAGATACGACGCCCCGACGCCGAAACGGAGCGAGGCGTTCTCCTCCTCGACGCCGAAGACGGGTTCGACAAATACGCCGCCCGTCGCGCCGTAGCCGAGTACGGGGTTGTCGAAATCCGTGAAGATCGTCCACACGCCGACGATTGGATAGCAACGGCACGCCTCCCATGTGTCTTGCCCGTTGAGGCGCCACAATCCGTTCAGCTCGAATTGGCGCGGGTAGGAATCCTCGACGGCGCGTACGTCTTCGCTGTGGACGATGACGTACGCCTGTTGGAACGTCGCCTCGATCGAAAACTGGTCGCGCTCGGCGGCGTCCGCCGAATCGGGCGATTGCGTATAGGAAAGTGGACAGAGCGATACCGTCGCCAAAACGGTTATCGCTAACGGATTCTTTTCGCGCATTTCTTCCTAATTCTCAATAGCACAAGAGGTTAAAGATACGATTTTCCCGCGAAACTCCGTTGGCGCTCCTTTTGAATATTTGACGCAACGCACACGACGTTTGAAATGAGCTTTTTTAATGATAAATTCGACAACTAAACGGAGTCGGTAATGAGACGGAGCATAGTAACCGCGATGGCGCTGGCGGCGACCGTCGCGCTCTTTGGGCAGAGCGAGTTTCGCAAAGTCGAGAATAACGCGTTCGACGTCGGCGAGAAGCTCACCTATAGCATCAAATACGGATTCGTGACCGCCGGGCAAGCGGTCATCGAGATCCCGCGCATTAAACGCGTGGCGGGCAGAGACGCTTACAACATTAAGCTACAAGTCAACTCGTTGCCGAGTTTCGACTTCATCTATACCGTGAGGACGTGGTACGAATCCTACCTCGACGTCGAGAGCATCATCCCGTGGCGGTTCGAGCAACATATCCGCGAGACCAACTTCTCGAACGACTACTCCGCCTTCTTCGATCAGCGAAGCCACAAGGCGAAGACGACCGAGGGAACGTACGACATTCCGCCGAACACGCAGGACATTATCTCCGCCTATTATTACACGCGGACGATGGACTTCACAAAGATGAAGAAGGGCGATCGGGTTACGCTCGTCAACTTCTACGACGGAAAGCTCCACGATCTCGACGTCGTTTATCTCGGCAAGGAGCGGGTAACCGTCGAGGCGGGTACGTTCGATTGCATCGTCGTCGAGCCGCTCGTGCTCGAGGGCGGCTTCTTCAAGAGCGAGGGGGACATTGTGCTCTGGATGACCGACGACGAGCTGAAGATTCCCGTGCTCGTTAACGCCAAGGTTCCCGTCGGATCGCTCGACGTGGAGCTGATGAAATACGAGGGCTTGGCGGGCGAGCTGAAATCCCGCGTGAAATAACCGGCGCTACTCGCGTCGGAAGACGATCACGTCGTTGTCGGTGGCGATCCACACCGCGCCGAAGCGGTCCACCTCGACGGCGTTGACCGCGATCGTTTCCGAAAGCGGCGTCCCCTCGGGCGTCGCTTTTTTCCATTCCCGCCCGTCGTAAAATTGCAACCCTTCGTACGTCCCCGCCCACGCCGTGTTCGTCGAATCGACGGCGAGCGCTCGGTATCGATCTCGCGCGTCGGGCGGGGTGAGAATCCGGAACTCCTCGCCCGCCAAACGTACGATCGCGCTTTGCGTAAAACCGTGCCGGAGCGGATCGTAGTCGCCGCGCGTGGCGAAGAGGAGGGCGCCGCTCGTGTCGGGCGCGAACGCGACGACGTTCAACCCCTCGACGCCGAAGAACCGGTCGTCGAACGTTTCCCACCTCGCGCCGTCGGTCGTCCGCGCGACGATCCACCCGCCGAGATACGCGCGTCCTTTTCCGTCGAAGGCGACCGCCGCGGCGCGAGGATCGGGGAGATCGGAGTTGTCGGGCGTAAAGACGCGCCACGTCTCGCCGTCGAAGAGCGCGACGCCGCGATCGGTTCCGACGAGTAGCGACGTGTCGCGCGTCGCCAGCGAGAGAACGCGGTCGCTCGGCGGCGGCGAGTCGGTCGTCTCGTATCGCCGCCACCCCGCGCGGTCAAACGCGAGCGTTCCCTCGCTCGTTCCCGCCCACAGCGTTTGCCGAGGATCGACTACGAGCGCGTGGCACGCGGCGTTTGCCGCTTCCTCGGGGAAGGGGAGGACGCTCCACGCTCCGTCATGGAAATACGCCGCCGCGCCTCTGCCCGCCGCCCACGCGCCGCCCAACGAGTCGAGCGCCAACGCCGAGACGTTCGAGAGGGGAGGCGGAGGAAGCCGCTCCCATTCCCCTTCTTGCGCCGAAGCGGGCGCCGATACGCCGAGCGCCGCTATATATATTAGATAACTTTTCGCCGTCGCGCCGTTAAGCAAGCCGACGACCGATTCGATAATTCGCGTAGGTTTCAACGTTGTCCCTTGTTTATTGCGACCGTTTTTCGGAATTTAATTAGTTATAATTCTTTTTGAAAACCGATCGCCGAGCGGGGGCGAAAGGAACGTTCCGCGCGCGATGTGGCGGACTTGCGGCAACTAAGGAAGCGCTCGTTGTTATTCCCGACAATCGATTTCGGCATCTTCTTTCTCTTCGTCTTCTTCATGAACTGGCGGTTCGCGTGGCGGAGCGAGTCCTCGCGTAAGTGGTTCCTGACGGCGGCGAGCTATTTCTTCTACGGCTACTGGGATTGGCGCTTCATGTTCCTGCTGGCGTTCTGCTCGCTCGGCGCCTACGCCATCGGGCTGCTGTTGCAAAACGCCAAGACCGACAAAGAACGGAAGCAGTACATCACCGTCTCGGTCGTCGTTAATCTCGGCGTGCTGGGGTTCTTCAAGTATTTCAACTTCTTCACGCAATCGTTCAACGAGCTGACGACCTCGCTCGGTTTGGGCGCGAGCGCTCCGTTCCTCGAGATCGTTTTGCCCGTCGGGATATCCTTTTTTACGTTTCAGGCGATGAGCTACGTCATCGACGTCTATCGCGGCGAGATCACCGCCTCGCGTAGCGCCGTTAACGTGCTGATGTACATTTCGTTTTTCCCGCAATTGGTCGCGGGTCCCATCGTGCGCGCCTCGCACTTTATGCCGCAGATGGATCGCAAACCCGACTACGACACGATCGACGTCTCGCGCGCGGCGCGGCTCATCCTCGGCGGCTTGTTCAAGAAGATCATCATCTCGAACTACGTCGCCACGCTCCTGGTCGATCCCGTATTCGAGAACCCCGCCGTCCACTCGTCGATCGACTCCCTCTTCGCGGTTTACGGCTACGCCGTGCAGATCTACTGCGACTTCAGCGCCTATAGCGACATCGCCATCGGCGTGGCGCTCCTGCTCGGCTACCACTTTCCCGACAACTTTAACCACCCGTATCGCGCCGCGACCATCCAAGACTTTTGGCGACGCTGGCACATCTCGCTTTCGACCTGGCTTCGCG
>WJMR01000317.1 GCA_014727845.1 Ignavibacteriales bacterium | reverse complement strand
GTGGACGCTCGCGAAGACCGCGAAGTATATCGGCATAACGGTCGCCGAAGCGCAAGCGCGCCTCGAAGCGAAGGGAATGACCGCGTCCGACAAGGACGCCAAGCTTATCGAGATCGCCGAAGCGAGCGACTCCAAACCGAACTTGGTTTTCAAAGCGCTCGGCGGCAAAAAAAAGCCGTCCGAGTAGAACGGCGCGCGGTCGAAAATTCGAGGGACCTCGCTAATCGTAGCGTAGTCCCTCGTTCTTTTTATCGGAACTCTTCGGCGTTTCGCTCGGCGTAATCTCGCGTTCCTCGTATCGCAATCCGTCGTCGTCGTTCGTCGGCTCCGATTGCGCTTCGGGTTCGCGCTCGGGTTTCATCGGTTTGATGATCGGCGTTACTTCCTCGCTGAACGTTTTCTCAAGCCCCGCCGCGAACTTCTCGCGTTCTTCTTCCGTCAAGTCGGCGTCGGACTCGAGGAGCGTGTAGGACCAAAGCGGCATCTCGCCCTCGCGGACTTTCTCGGCGGCTTCGTCGCGGTCGTCATCCGCGTCCAACGAGAAATTCATATGCTCGCGACCCTCGTTCACGTCGGCTGCGATTTTCCAACTAACGGGCGCGACGTAGGCGTACCACGGATAGTCGGTTTCGTTGGAATGGCAATCGTAACACGCCTCGCGCGCGGTTTGCTCCGTCGCTTGGTCGCGCCAAAACACGCGCGCCTCCGAGGGCGGATTCTCCCGCTCGACGGGCGCGAATTGAATCGCGACGAACGCGACGGCGATCGCGTAGAGCGCGTACTTGACGTTGGAGGAAGAGCGCTTCTTGCTCATATTGTACCTTTA
This sequence comes from Ignavibacteriales bacterium, assembly GCA_014727845.1. Classification (GTDB taxonomy): domain Bacteria; phylum Bacteroidota; class Ignavibacteria; order Ignavibacteriales; family Ignavibacteriaceae; genus WJMR01. The sequence goes on along the minus strand of WJMR01000317.1, from coordinate 5,720 downwards.
AGCTTAAATTGTAAACGCGTTATCTAACGGGAAATATACTAAATCCATAGTCGCTTGCGAAACGGCGACGGTTTGGCGCGTTTGAAGTGAGAAGCGCAAGCGTTATATTGCAAAGCTTAAGTAGAACGCGCGAGCCGAAACGCCGCATTGGACGAAGCCGCGAAACAAACCGAGTATTGCGAACGACCACCGAAAAAATACGCGTCGGGTTGACGACGATAGACAACGTCGATTACGAGGACGTCTTCGATCAAGTGCGGAGCGCCGTCGAATCCGGCGGGCGGATGTCCGCGCTCTACGCCAACGCGCACATCGTCCGGCTGATCAAGAAGAACAATGAGCTCCGCCGCGCCCTCGATCGCGCCGACGTGGTTTTTCCGGACGGTACGGGGGTTTGGCTCGCCTCGAAACTTCTCAATTTCCCGGGATTCAAAAAGCGCTTCAACTGGACCGACCACGGTCATCGATTTCTCGCCGAATGCGAGGAGCGCGGCTGGTCGATCTATTTCATCGGCGCCACGCCCGACGCCATCGAGAAAGCCGAACGCAACATCAAGCGGCTCTATCCGAACCTGAAATTTCTCGGCGCGATGAACGGCTTCGAGGACGTCGAACGGTCGGACGTCGTCGAGCGCGTCAACGCCGTCGCTCCCGACGTGCTCTACGTCGGTATGGGTTCGCCGAAACAGGAGGTGTGGATCGATCGGCATTACGGCGAGCTGAACGTCCGCGTCGCGCAAGCCGTCGGCGATCTCTTCACGTTCTTCGCGGGCAGCAAGGTGCGCGGTCCGCGGCTCTTCCAACGCCTCGGCCTCGAGTGGGCGTTCCGACTCGTGCGACATCCGCGCCGCTACTTCGTCCGCTACGTGTGGGGCATCCCCGTGTTTTTGTGGATGACGCTCGTCGCCTTTGCGCGTAAGGCGGTCGGCAAACAACCGTGGGGATAAGCGGGCGGTTATCCGACGGCGCCTTTTTTCTTACGCTCGCCTTTAATAATTTCGGATTATGAAAACGCCCTTACGGATCGCCGCAATCGCGCTGGTTCTCGCGGTCGCCGTGCATAGTCAATCCCACGAAACCCGCGTCCTCGAATCTTCGCCGAGCGGAGTGACGCTCGCTCTTCGATTCGACGAAGAGCCGTTCGAGATGTCGGACGGGTCGCCTTCGGAGATTGAATACCTCGCCGCGAGAGGCGACGAGCCCGGCTCGCCGAGACTGCCCTCGCGTATCGTGTACGTCGCCGTTCCGCCGGGAGCCGAGGCGCGATGCGAATTGCGGACCATCGACGCCCGCGTCAGACGCGACGTTGCGCCCGTCGCCAACGAAGCGCCCGCGAACGACGGAGCGTTCCGGTCGATCGAGCGCGCGACAATCGCCGACGAGTACCTCCGCGCCGATTCGTATCCGACCGCCGACGTAGAAGTCGTCCGATACATCCGCTTGCAAAATCTTTACCTCGCCGTCGTGCGCGTCAACACGCACCGCTTCTATTGGAAACGCGCCGAGATCGTCGAGACGCGGGAGGCGGAGTTGCGCGTTACGTTCGAGGGAGGGGGAGTCGCGGGGAGCGCGCCCCCGCTCTCCGAATACGAGAAGTCGCTCGCGAGCGTCGTAGCGAATTACGAGCAAGCCGTCGTGTTCCGCTCGCGCTCGACCGAGCCGATCGACGATAAGTACGGGCGGTGGCTCGACTACTCGAAACCGCACGCGAAGCTCGCGATCACCGACGACGGCGTCCATCGAATCACGCGCGCCGATCTCGCCGCCTACGGCTTCGACGTCGCCTCGATCGATCCGAGCAAGATCGCTATATATAATAGAGGGAAACTTGTCCCGATTTTCGTCGAGGGAGAGGAGGACGGGTCCTTCGACGCGAACGATTACGTCGAGTTTTACGCCGAGAAGAACTACGGCGAGGGCGACTATCGGAGCATCGTTCCCGTTCGATACGACTACGTGAATTACATGAACCGCTACACCGACACGACGTTCGTCTGGTTGCGCGTCTCGGAAGACTCGGTAGCGCGCGTCGAGGTTGCGAACTCCGGCGCCTCCGCCTCCGACACGCTCGACGAACACGTCGCGTTCCTCCACCTCGAAGAGAGCCCGCTCTATTACTATTACGACGCCGAGGACGTCCGCACCCAGAAGCCGTATTGGCAAGAGAATAAAGTGCGGACGTGGAAGGCGGTGGATTTTAACGACGCGGAGACCTTCCCGTTCGAGGCGCGGAACGTCGTCGCCGACTCGGCGGCTCGCGTGGTGACGCGGTTGATCAGCGTGGCGTACAATTCTTTCGTGGCGGATAGCGTCTTGCCGCACTCGACCGGTTTGTCGGTCAACGGTTCGACGCTCGACTCGATCCGATACGACGAGAAGGAGACCGTGAACTTCGAGGTCTCGTTCTCGGGCGGGTTGCTGACCGAGGGCGCGAATCAATTAACGATATTTGGACGCGACACGGGTGTCGATCCGAACCAAGTGTTGATCGATTGGATCGACGTGGAGTACGTCGCCCGTAACGTCGCGATCGACGACTCGTTGGTCGTGCGCGTTCCCGACGGCGTCGCGCGGGGCGTACGCGCCGTCGCCGTTTCGAACCTTCCGACGAGCGCGGGCGAGATCTCGATCTACAAGACCGCGCCGACGGTGAAGAAGATCGTCGGGTTCTCGCGCGCCGGAGATCGAATCGTGTTCGTTGACGAGTTTGGCGACGGAGACGAGTACGTCGTCGCGGCGGAGTCGAAGTTCCGAACGCCTATTTTCAAGACGCGGAAGACCTTCGTTAATCTACGGAACCCCGCGAGGGACGCGGATTATATCGCGATCTCTAATCGGAAACTCGAAGCGTCGGCGACGCGATACGCCGACTTTATCGACGCGAACTATCCGTGCCGCGTCGAGACGGCGTGGATCGACGACGTGTTCGACGAGTTCTCGTTCGGCTATCCCGAGGCGGAGGCGGTGCGACGATTCCTTCAATCGGCGACGTCCGGTTGGTCCGGCGCGGCGCCGTCGTTCGTCGCGTTGATCGGAGACGCCAATTACGACTACAAGAACGAAACGCCGATGGAAGGCGAGCGAAAAGAGAACCTCGTGCCGAGTTACGGCAACCCGTGTAGCGACGTCTGGTTCGCGACGTGGGAGGGGAGCGCGCCGTACGTGCCGCAACTGTTTATCGGAAGGATCCCCGGCGGGAGCGACGAGGAGATAGACCGATACCGCGAACGCCACGCGTCCTACTTGACGAAGCCGTTCGACCTCTGGAACAAGACGTTCCTCTTCTTCTCGGGAGGCGCGCGGGCGCCCGAGGCGAACCAGTTTCGAAGCTACCACGATATAAGCGTCCGGCAGACAATCGGCGAACCGATGATCGGCGAGACGACGCACTTCTACAAGACCTTCAGCCCGATCTCAAATCACGCGCCCTATTCGCGCGAGGAGGCGGACGCGAAGATCGACGAGGGGGCGGTGTTTATTTCGTACGTCGGGCACAGCGGCACGCGCACGTGGGATAACGGAATCGAGGAGGTCGAGGATCTGAAGAACGCATACGACGACCGCCATCCGCTCATCTACGACTTCGGCTGCTCGACGGGCAAGTTTGCGGAACCGAACGTGGACGCCTTCGCCAATCTTTTCGTTACGGGCGATCCCGACGGACAGGCGATCGCCTACATAGGAAACTCGAGTTGGGGGTACACATCGCAATTGCCGGTTGTTGAGATGTTCTTTGATCGGTTGGTTGTGGACACGACGACGAACATCGTCGCGGCGCACACGAGCGCGAAGCTAGAGTTGATGGATCGCCTCTCGTCGGAATCGGCGCAAGTGTACGCGTTGTGCAATCTCTACTTCGGCGATCCCGCGATCGACCTCGCCGTTCCGCGCAAGCCAAACTTCGTCGCGCGCGTCGAGGACGCTCGCGTTACGCCGGACGCTCCGACCGACTCGGAGGACTCGACGACCGCGCGATTCGTTCTCAATAATTTTGGACTGGCGTCGCCGGATTCCCTACGCGCCGTCGCGATCGCGTTACGAGCGGGCGACACGACCGCCGCCGCGAGCTACCGCCGCTCCGGAAGAACGACGCGCGACACGCTCGAGATCGCGATACCCGTTAGGAATCGCGCGGGCGAGAGCCGCGTCGAGTTCCGCTTCGACGCGACCGACGCGATCGACGAGATATACGAATCCGACAACGTCGCCGAGTTCCGCTTCACCGTCTTCTCGTCGTCGGTGCGCTCGCTACAATCCGACGACCGCTACGCGACGACGACCGACGCCGTTCGGCTGCTTGCGCCATCGGACGCCGAGGAAGACGCGAGGGTCCGCGCGCAGTTCAGCCCCAAACCGACGTTCGACGCGCCCGTCGAGACGGTCGTCGAATTCGACTCGCTTGTTACCGTCGTTCCTTTGCCGGAGTTGACGATCGGCGAGCGCTACTATTGGCGCGCCAAGCTCGACGCGCCGAACGCCGAGTGGAACGCGGGCGGATCGTTCCTCCACGCCGACCTCGGATACGAGTGGTATATCGACGAACCCGCGTCGCCCGAGGACGTGGAGACGGAGGGAATCGCCTACGACGCGAACGCGGGCGGGTGGACGCTCGCGAACGAAGAGCGGCCGTTGACGATTAAGTCGGCGGGCGCGGAGGCGGGGCAGACGATATCGTTTCTCTACGACGGGAGCGAACGTTTGAGTAACACCTACTTCAGCGGAATAGCCGCGTCGCGCTTGGACGAGCGAACGCTTGAACCGAGGGACGAGACATATTTCAAAATCAACGACGACGATCCCGGACAGGCGCTTGTGGATTATATCGACGCGCTTCCCGAGGGCGCGCTCGTCGCCGCGGCGATTTGCGACGACGGCGTCGCGTCGGTTTTAGGCGGAAGCGTTATTTCCGCGCCTCGCCAAGCCCTCGCCGATATCGGTTCGCAGTTCGCGGACGATATTGGGTATCGCGACTCGTGGTGTATCGTCGGCGTGAAGGGCGCCGCGCCGGGCACGGTTCCGGAAGTGTGGCGCGGACGCTACGAAGCGATGGCGATTATCGACACGTCGGTCGTCGCTCGCGCGGATTCGGGCTTCGTCGTCTTTCCGGAGATCGGACCGGTCGGCGACTGGGATTCGCTTACGGTGGATTACGACTCGCCCGCGAACGCGTCGCTTGAACTGATGATCGCCGTGAGGGGCGCGGACGGCTCGGCGGACACGCTCTCGCCGGCGACGGCGCCGACGCAATCGTTGGCGGCGCTCGACGCGGGCGGATACGACCGGGCGTCGCTTATCGCGAGGATGACCGCGGAACCCGACGGGGACGCGCCGGTTGCGCGGTTTTTGGGCGTCGGGTTTACGCCCCCCGCCGAATTGACGACGAACGTACGGCTCGTTTCCTTCGAATCGGAGGTCGTCGAAGAGGGAACCGCGGCGCTCGCGACAATCGCCGTCGGCAACGCGGGCGAACTAACGGCGAGGAATTTCGAGGTTAAGGTGGAACGCGTGAAGCCAAACAACGAGCGCGAACTCTTGGCGGTCCGACGCGTCGATTCGCTGGCGGCGGGCGCGCTCTACGCGTTCGAGACGTCCACGCCGACGACGAACGCGTTGGGCGAGAATCGTCTCGTCGTCTTGATCGACTCGGCGAACACGACCGCCGAGCGCTACGAGGACAACAACGTTTTTGAAAACCGCTTCGTCGTCGAGCGGGACACCGC
>WJMR01000316.1 GCA_014727845.1 Ignavibacteriales bacterium | reverse complement strand
GAGTCGGTCCTCCTCATCTCCTTCGAGATCTACATCGGCGAGCAACCGTTCTTGATGAACATCTGCTTCGCCACCTACGCCTTCGACATCATCCTCTCGAAGTTGACGGGACAGAATTACTCGGTTATCCGCCCGATGAAATACTCGGGAACGACCGCCAAGAACATCATCGCCGAGCACTTGCAGGGCACCTACCTGCCCGTGATGGTCGAGTTCGGCAAGGCGCGGATTTCCTTTAAGGATTTGATGAAATTGCGCGACGGCGACGTGCTGATTATGGATAAGAAGGTCGGGGAGGAGCTGCGCGTGAAGGTGGCGAATAAGCAGGTCTTTCTCGGATTGCCCGGCACGGTCAACGGCAAGAAGGCGTTGAAAATCACGAAAAGAATTGAAAGAGAGGAACCGTAATGAGCGCGCAAGACGATATGAATCTCGACGACTTGGCGGCCGCGGCGAACGAAGATCGCGTCGTCGGAAAGGTCGCCGATTTCGGCGAGTTCGACGAGTCGATGAAGAAGGGCTACTTCCACGACGACAAGCTCGACTTCCTCAAAGACCTGAACCTGAACGTGTACATCGAGCTCGGGCGCACGAAGATGCTCATCAAAGAGATCCTCGAGCTCGAGCGCGGCTACGTTATCGAGTTGGAGAAGCTCGCCAGCGAGCCCGTGGACGTGTACGTCAACAACAAGAAGATCGCCGAAGGGGAGGTCGTCGTTATCGACAAGCACTTCGGCATACGCATCACGAACCTCGTCGATTCGCAGGAGCGGCTGAAAGGCCTGCAAGAATGAGCGCCTACGACGTCGTTCGACTCTTCGTCGTTCTCGTCGTCGTGCTCGGCGTTATCTACGGCGTTCTCTATTTGATGAAGCGCTTCCTCTACGAGCCGCGCGGCCGAACCGCGAAGCTTAAGATGGAAACGCTCGGAATGATCGCCGTGGCGCCGAAGAAATACGTCGCCGCCGTCCGCGTGCGCGACAAGGTGCTCGTCGTGGGCGTGAGCGAGCAATCGATTACGCTACTCGATAAACTCGAGGACGTTCCCGAGGAGCTACTCCGCGAGGACGCGAAATCCGAACGCCCGAATTTTCTCGATTATATGAAACAAAGCTTAGGCGGCAAATGAAACGGTGGCTCGTCGTCTTCGCGGTAATCGCGCTCCTCGCGGGCGCCGAAACCGCCCACGCCCAACAGAACCCGACCATTCCCATTCCGAAGATCGGCATCGATATCGGCGCCTCGGACAATCCCGAGGACGTCGGCGTTACGCTACAGATCCTCCTCCTCCTCACCGTTCTCTCGCTCGCCCCGTCGATCATCATTATGACGACGTCGTATTTGCGGATCATCATCGTCCTCCACTTCCTCCGAAACGCGATGGGAACGATGCAGATGCCGCCGACGCAGCTCTTGGCGGGCGTGGCGCTCTTCATCACTATGTTCATTATGTGGCCCACGTGGACGGAAGTGGCGGACACCGCCGTCCAACCGCTGATGAACGACGAGATAACGATGGATTCCGCCTACACGACGGGCGTCGAGCCGATCCGCGAGTTTATGTTCCGGCACGTCCGCGACGAAGACCTCGAACTATTTATGGGCTTGGCGCTCGAGGAGCGTCCGGAAACGCGCGAAGAGTTGGGCACGCACATCCTCATCCCCGCCTACGTGCTCAGCGAGTTGCGCGCCGCCTTCTTTATCGGATTTTTCCTCTTTATCCCCTTCCTCGTCATCGATATGGTGGTGGCGAGCATTCTTATGGCGATGGGTATGATGATGCTGCCGCCCATACTCATATCGCTACCGTTTAAGATACTCCTCTTTGTGCTGGTGGACGGCTGGAACCTTGTGATCGGATCGCTGATACGGAGTTTTAACATATGACCATCGAGATGGTCGCGGATATACTGAGCGATATGTTCCTCACGGCGATGATGGTGATGTTGCCGCCCCTCTTGGCGTCGCTCGTGCTCGGCATCGTCATCTCGATCTTCCAAGCGGCGACGTCGATCCAAGAGATAACGCTGACGTTCGTCCCGAAGATCATCGTCACGGCGGTTACGCTCATCCTCATCACGCCGTTCATCGCCGAGAAACTGATGTCGCTCGCCACGCGCTACTACAGTATGTTCGCGCAACTGGTTAGATGACCGAGATTCTCGTTTCCCAATTCGTCACCTTCGTGCTGATCTTCGTCCGCTTGGCGGTCGCCCTCTCCATCGCGCCCGTCTTCGGCAACCGCGTCCTCCCCGCCGCGCCCCGCCTTATGCTCGCGTTGATTATCTCGTATATTATGTATTTTAGTGTGCCGAGTTATCAATTCTTTTATTATCAAGGATTGTTGTGGCTCGCCGTTTTAGGTCTCGCCGAGGCGATCGTTGGAATGATCATCGGATTCTCGATGAACTTCATCTTCTACGGGTTATCCTTCGCGGGCCACATCATCGGATTCGAGACGGGCTTAACGATGGCGTTCGCCTTCGACCCGGGCACCGAGCTGGAGAACAACGTACTCGGCGCGGCGTTTACGCTGGCGGCGACGGTGATCTTTTTAATCATCGACGGACATCATTATCTTATTCAAGCGATTTACGCCTCGTATGAATTGGCGCCCTTGGGAACCTTCGAGCCGAACGCCGCTTTGCAAGAGCTGTTCATCCGATACTCGGCGGGCTTATTCATCGTCGCCGTGCAGATCGCCGCGCCCTTTTTCGCCGCGTTCTTCCTCTTGCACGTCGCGGCGGGATTAATCGCGAGGATGATTCCGCAGATGCAAGTCTTCTTCGTGCTCCTGCCCGTAAAAATCGGGCTCGGATTCGCGTTGCTTATCGCGATGTCGCCGATTTTAGTCTTCGCGGTACGGAAATTGCTCGAAGAGTTTGAGACGAGTTTGTATCAAATAGTGAAAGCCATAGGACAGTAGCCGACAATGGCGAAGAACGAGGGCGGACAAGAAAAGACCGAACAACCGACAGGCAGGCGGCTCCGCAAAGCGCGCGAGGAAGGGCAAGTCGCGAAAAGCCAAGAGGTCAACTCCTTCGCGATGATTCTCGCGGGCGTGGCGACGTTGCTCACCTTCGGCGGCTACCTCGGCGATAAGATCTCCGAGATGACCGTCGGCATATTTGGCGCGTTGGGAACGATCGACCTCCACGTCGGCGTTTTGCAGGCGTACGCCTACGAGGGACTCGCCTATCTCGCGACCCTCCTCTTTCCCTTTTTCCTCGTCTTTATCGTCGTCGCGCTCGCCGTCTCCTTCTGGCAGGTCGGATTCCTCTTTTCCACCAAACCGCTCAAACTCAAGCTCAACAAGCTGAACATCATCGAGGGTATTAAAAACAAGTTCTTCTCGAAGAACATGCTCGTCGATACGGCGAAGTCGGTCGCCAAACTCGTCGTCATCGCCGTCGTCTCCTATCTCATTTTGAAAGACGTGATCTTCGAGTCGGTCGGCTTGCTCGCCTTCACGCCCGAGATGATCCTCTCCTATATGGTCGATAGCGCCGCCTCGTTCACGTGGAAGGTCGGGATCGCGTTGGCGGTCATCGCGATCATCGACTTCAAATGGCAGAAGCGGAAGCACATCCAAGACTTGAAGATGACCAAGCAGGAAGTGAAGGACGAGACGAAGCAATCCGAAGGCGACCCGACGGTAAAGAGTCGTATCCGAGGCAAGCAGATGGCGATGGCGCGGCAACGCGTCAACGTCGAGGTGCCCAAAGCCGACGTCGTCGTCACCAACCCGACCCACTTCGCCGTCGCGCTCGAATACAAGATGGGCTCGGCGAGCGCCCCGAAAGTCCTGGCGAAAGGCGTCGATCGGATGGCGCTACGGATTAAGGAAATAGCCCGCGAGCACGACGTCCCGATCCACGAAGATCGGGAACTCGCCCGCGCGCTTTATAAAGAGTGCGAAGTCGGCGACGAAATCCCCGAGTCGCTCTTCAAAGCCGTCGCCCAAGCCCTCGCCTACGTCTTCCGCCAACGAGAAGCGAAACGAAAGAGCATCGTCTAAGGCGGTATGAAACGGATATTCGAAAATACCGACATCCTGTTCGCCTTCGGGTTCGTCTTCATCCTCGCGCTGATGCTCGTCCCGATTCCGCCGTTCATGCTCGACTACTTCCTCGCGCTGAACATCACCCTCGCGGTCTTGGTGCTCATCACCGCCATCTACATTCAGGAGCCGCTCGAGATTAGCGTTTTCCCCGGCTTGCTCCTCACGCTCACGCTCTTCCGGCTCGGTCTCAACGTCAGCTCCACCCGCCTCATTCTCATCGACGCCTACGCGGGGCAAGTCATCGAGACGTTCGGCTCGTTCGTCGTCGGCGGCAGCTACATCGTCGGGTTCCTCGTCTTCGTCATCCTCGTCATCATCAACTTCCTCGTCATCGTCAAGGGCTCGGAGCGGATTTCGGAAGTCGCCGCCCGCTTCACGCTCGACGGCATGCCCGGCAAACAGATGGCGATCGACGCCGACTTGAACGCCGGTCTCATCAACGAGGAGGAGGCGAAGGAACGCCGCGAGACCGTCGCCCGCCAAGCCGAGTTCCACGGCGCGATGGACGGCGCCAGCAAATTCGTGAAAGGCGACGCCATCGCGGGCATCGTCATCACCATTATCAACATCATCGGCGGCTTTATTATCGGCGCGGTGCAGATGGGTATGACCATCACCGAGGCGATGCAGACCTACACCATCCTCACCATCGGCGACGGACTGGTGACGCAGATTCCCGCGCTTCTTATCTCCACCTCGGCGGGCGTCGTCGTCTCGAAGGGCGGGCAGAAAGCGTCGATGGATTCGCAGTTCAAGGAGCAGCTCCTCGGCAACCCGCGCGTGCTCGCCGTCGTCGCCGGCGCCGTGGCGCTCTTCGCCGTCGTCCCCGGCATGCCCACCATTCCCTTCCTTTTGCTCGCCGTCGGCGCGGGCGCGGGCGCCTACGTCCGCTTCCGACAGCAACAACGCGCGCGAGTAATAGAGGAGGCGCCCGAACCCGCCGAAGAAACGCCCGAGGAGGAGCGCGTCGAGGAATACCTCCAAGTCGATCCCATCGAAGTCGAGATCGGCTACGGTCTCATCTCGCTCGTGGACGAGCAACAGGGCGGCAACCTCTTCCAGAAAATCGGTTCGACGAGGAAGCTCCTCGCGCTCGAGTACGGCGTGCTCATTCCCCCCGTGCGCGTGCGCGACAACCTGCGGCTCAATCCGAACGACTATCTTATTAAGATTAAGGGAAACGTCGTCGCCCGCTCGGAAATTTACGCCGACCGCTTCTTGGCGATGAATCCCGGCAACATCGAGGAGAAACTCGGCGGCGTCCCCACCACCGATCCCGCCTTCGGTCTGGAGGCGTATTGGATCGTGGACGAGGAGAAGGAACGCGCCGAGCTGCTCGGCTACACCGTCGTGGATTCCATATCGGTCCTTTCGACCCATTTGCAGGAGACGATCAAGAAAAACTTCGATCGCATCCTCTCGCGCCAAATGGTGAAGGACTTGCTCGAGAATCTCAAGAAGGAGCATCCCGCCGTCGTCGAGGACGTGAACCCGGAGGTTCTGCCGCTCGGAATGATACAGAAAGTCTTGCAGGGCTTGCTCGCCGAGGGCGTGCCGATCAAGGATTTGGCGACCATCTTGGAGTCGCTCATCGACTACGCGAAGGTGACGAAGAACGTGGACGTACTGATCGAATACGTCCGCCACTCGCTCGGGCAAACGATCGCCTCGCTCTATAAAGACCACCTCGGCGTCCTGCACGCCGTCGCCGTCGGCGAGGATATCGAACGGCGATCGACCGCCTCGATTCAGGAACAGAAGGAGGCGACGCCGACGCTCGGCTTCGCGCCCGAGGAGCTCAAGGCGCTGAGCGACGCCGTCGCGGGCTATATGGAGAACTTCAAAACGCTCGGCTATACGCCCGTCTTCCTCACCGCCGCCACCGTTAGACCCTACCTCTATCGGCTGTTAACGACGTCGTTCCCGGATATCGCCGTCCTCTCGTTCTCGGAGTTGCCGTCCGACCTCGAGGTGGAATTCATCGGCAAGTTGGAGTTGTAGCGTGAAGATTAAAAAATACGCCGCCCCGACGTTGCGCGAGGCGGTCGAGAAAATGAAGAAGGAACTCGGCTCGGACGCCGTTATCCTCAACGCCCGACGCGTTAACGCCGGCAGCGCTTCGCCGAACAAGCGATACTTCGAGGTCGTCGCCACGCGCGAGGAGGATCGCCTCGTCCACACGCCGAAGGAGAAGCGCGAGGCGCGGGAGGGCGCCCCGAAGGAATCCGAACAAATCCCCTCCGAAGAGCCGAGACGCGCCGAGCGGAACGCGCCCTCCGAAGAGCCGAGACGCGCCGAGCGGAACGCGCCCACCGAGGAGCCGAGACGCGCCGAACGGAACGCGCCCACCGAGGAGCCGAGACG
>WJMR01000315.1 GCA_014727845.1 Ignavibacteriales bacterium | reverse complement strand
GACGATCTTCGCCAGCGGAACGCCGCGCCACGAGAACGTTTTCACGCGCTCGCCCGTCGCGATATTGTAAATCGAGACGACGCCGTTCATCCCCGAAACGGCGATTCGATCCCCCTCGGGGAAAAAGGCGACGTCGAGAATCTTTTCGTGGTTGGTTTGGATTCGCGTCAACTCTTCGCCCGCGTTTCCTTCGAGGACGCGAACGACGCCCGCCGCGTCCGCCGTCGCCGGCGTTCCCTCCGCCGAAACGTCGACCGCGACGACGGGCGCCTCCGCTTCGACGCCCCACCTTGCGCGTCCGTTGTTCGCGTCCAACGCCGAGACGCCGCGACCTCCCGCAATGAATACCGTTGCGCCTTCCGGGGAAAACCCGCCCCCGACGATTTCCCAATAATCGAGATCGAGCGTTCGCCACTCCAACCCCGTTTCAAACTCGAGGAGCTTCGCCCCGTCGTTGCTCGTCGCGAGTACGTATCGCAGATCCGCCGAGACCGCGAGTTCTTTCGTCGCGCCGAACTCGAACGCGTCCGTTCGCCACCGCGCGTGGAACGTTTCCGGATCGAGGGCGTGGACGGCGCCGTCCGCGTACCCGACGAGGAGCGCGCCGCCGTCGGGCGAGAATGCGACGCTCGACGCCTCGCGATCGGCGCCGGCGGTGGTCGCCAGCTCGTAGCCCGTCGGCGCATGCCACAGCTTAACGAGGCGATCGACCGAGGCGGTCGCGTAGTAGGCGCCGTCGGGCGAGTAGGCGATACCGAGAATAGGTTGCGAGTGCGCGGTTTGGAGCTTGGGGCTCGGCGCGGTTTGCGCGAGCGCGAGCGGCGCCGCGAGGAGGGCGGCGAGGATGCGTAGAAACATAAGGCGCCACGCGGGCGGATTACGACAAGCGTTCGACCTCGTCGATCGTCTCGGCGGTCTTCTTCAGCGTCGCCTCGATCGGCGCGGTCGTCGTCATATCCACGCCCGCTTTCTTTAATAGGTTAATCGGATAATCGGAGCCGCCCGAGCGGAGGAACTCGAGATAACGTTCTACCGCGGGCGCTCCCTCGGTTTTGACGCGCAAAGCCAACGCCTCGGAGGCGGCGAAGCCCGTCGCGTATTGATAGACGTAGAAATTATAATAGAAGTGGGGGATGCGCGCCCACGTGAACTCCTCCTCCTCGGGGGTTCGCATCGCGGGTCCCCAGTAGCGCGCATAGAGGCGCTTGAATTCCTCGCGAAGGGAGTCGGCGGAGAGGGGCGTTCCTTTCTCGACGCGCTCGTGGATCGTTCGCTCGAACTCGGCGAACATCGTCTGTCGGTAGAACGTCGAGGCGACGTTGTCGAGATAGCGCTCTCGGAGCGAGAGGCGCTCGGCGTCGGTCTCGGCGCGCTCGACGAGGTAATCCAGCAGGAGGGATTCGTTGAACGTCGAGGCGACTTCGGCGACGAAGATGGCGTAGTCGGAGTAGATGTACGGTTGCGCGTTGACGGTCATCCACGAGTGCATGTTATGCCCGATTTCGTGCGCCAAGGTGAAGACGTCGTCGAGCAAGCCGTTCCAATTCAGCAGCACGTAGGGGTGCGTTCCGTAGGCGCCGCCCGAGGAGTAGGCGCCGCTCCGTTTGCCTTTCGTTTCGTACACGTCGATCCACCGATTCTCGAACGCGCGTCGGACGTTCGCGAGGTATTCCTCGCCCAACGGTTCGAGCGCGTCGAGCGTCAGCGCCATCCCCTCCTCGTACGTGTATCGCTTCGTCTCCGCGTCGAACAAACCGACGTACGCGTCGTAGGGGCGGAGCTCCTCGACGCCGAGCGCGCGCCTTTTGATTTCCGCCCACCGCCGGAGCGGCTCGAGGTTGTCGTTCGCGGCGTTCACGAGATTGTCGTACACGGCGAGGGGGATGTTGTTCGCGTCGAGCGCCGCCTCGCGCGCCGAGCCGTAGTTCCGAGCGCGGGCGTGGAAGACGTGCGTTTTGACGGCGCCGTTGAGGAGCGCGTAGAACGTGTTGGAAAATTTCCGATACGGTTGGTAGTACGCCTCGTAGGCGCGTCGTCTGAAGTCGCGATCCTTGGATCGCATCGCGGCGTAGAACCTGCCGTGGCTCATCGTCGTCTTCTCGCCCTCGGGCGTTTCGACGCTCGGGAACTCGAGGTCGGCGTTGTTGAGAAGCGAGAAGGCGCGGCTCGCGGCGCTCGTCGCCTCGGAGGACATCGCCAAGAGGCGCTCTTGCTCCGGCGGTAGCGTGTGGGGCTTGGCGCGGAGGAGGTCGTCGAAGAAGTGGCCGTACGTCGCGAATTCCTCGCGTCGTCTCATGTCGGCGAGTTTCCGCTCGTCGAGCGCGAGCAGCTCGGGCCGGATGAAGGCGCTCTCCTCGGTCGCACGCGAGGCGAGGGTGGATATTTCGTCGTGCGCCGCTTGATGGCGGGAGACGCGCAGGTCGGAATCCTTTTGCAGCATAGCGTAGAGGTAGAGCCGCTCGAGCGCCGCGCCGACTTCCTCGTCGAGCCGGAGGCACGCCATGAGGTTCTCCGCCGACTCGCCGAGCGTTCCCTTGAACTTCGCGTAGTCCCCGACTCGCGCGCTCGTTCGCTCGAACGTTTCGCGCCATGCCTCGTCGCTCTCGAAGACGTCGGCGGGATTCCAGCGCCGCGCCTCGTCGATCTCGGAGCGCTCGGGCAGTTCGCCCGAGGCGGCGGTTTCGGGAGCGTGGAAGGTGTCGGTGAAGCGGCGAACGTCGGGGGTCATAGCGGTTTCTCATTCATTGCAAAACATAAATATACGACGCCTTCGAGCCGATACCAATTGCCGCGAAACCTCGCGAGGCGTTCGTCGTCTAATAAATCCGCGTGGAGGACGCGCGCGAACGCGCCTTCACAATGGCGCTCGTTTTTCGTATCTTATAAGGTTTTACGAATTCGAGAAACCGACGCGATCGTCCGACGACGGCGTCGGGGGAAACGCGCGACAAGAAATGGAAACGCTCAGCGAACGCGAGAAGAGCGTCTTGCGCCACGTGATACGGAATTTCATCCTCACGGCGGCGCCGGTCGGCTCGCGTCACATATCGAAAACCGCGGGTATCGGATACTCCGCCGCGACGATCCGCAACGTGATGGCGGACTTGGAAGAGTCCGGCTATCTGGAGCATCCGCACACTTCGGCGGGGCGCGCGCCGACCGATAAGGGGTACCGCTACTACGTCGATTCCTTGATGCGCGCGGCTCGACTCTCGAAACGCGACCGGGAGAAGATCGCGGGGCGCCTCGATCCGAGCGCGCTCGATAGCGACCTCGTCGTGGACGCCGTCTCGAAACTCTTAAGCGACGTGACGCGCCAGCTGGCGTGCGTGATGTATCCGCGCATCGCCTCGGGAACGCTCGAGAAAATCCAACTCGTCGAGCTTTCCCCGAATCGCTTGCTCGTCGTCATGACCGTGCGCGCGGGTTTGGTGAAGACGATAACGCTCGAGCTCGATTCCGATGTGGAGCCGCGCCAGCTCGAGGAGGCGCAGACGCTTCTGAACGAGCGACTCGCGGGACTCACACTCGGCGAGATCCGAGAGACGTTCGCCGAACGGATGAAGGACGCGGACTCGAAGGGCGCGCGCCCGATCCTTAACATATTTTTCGACCGCGTCGATAAACTCTTCGTGGACGACCCGACCCCCGACAAGGCGGCGGTGACGGGGGCGTCGCATCTGGTCAAGCAGCCCGAGTTCGACGCGCCCGAGAAGTTCCGAGGCGTCGTCGAGATGATCGAGGAGCGCGATATGATCGTCCACATTATGGAGAAGTCCTCCAAAGGCGCCGCCGAACGCGCGACCGTCGCCATCGGGAAGGAGCTGGAGGACGAGCAGCTCGACGACTACAGCGTGGTGGTGCGCGAGTACAAAGTCGGCAACACCGCCGGCGCGCTCGGCGTGGTGGGTCCGAAGAGGATGGAGTACTCGAAGGTCGTCGCCATCGTCGATTACATCGCCAACACGCTTACGGAGATGTTGAAGAATCCGAACTAACGAAGACATCCGAACATTTGAACGACATATATATATAGATAGAGAGAGACCTATGAGCGATCAAGAGCATAAAGACGAACGGAAAGAAATCAAGGTGGAATTCGGGGACGACGCGAAGGAACCCGCAACCGACGCCCCCCGCGAGGAGGCGGAAACCGAGGCGCGGGAGGCCGAAGCGCCGAACGCCGAGGAGGAAATCGCGATGTTGAAGGATCGCCTGCTCAGGCAAGCCGCCGAATTCGAGAACTATAAGCGGCGGAGCGTCGCCGATCAGGAGCGGTTGCTGAACTACGCCGCCGAGCCGTTTATCGCCAAGTTGTTGCCCGTCATCGACGATTTCGAGCGCTCGCTTACGCATATGGAGAACGCGAAGGATATCGACGCGGTGCGGCGCGGCGTGACGATGGTGTACGAGAAGTTGATGAAAACCCTCGCCGAACAAGGCGTCGAGCGGATCGACTCGGTCGGTAAACCGTTCGACGTGGATTATCACGAGGCGCTGATGCGCCAACCCGATCCCGACGTCGAACCCTACACGGTGCTGCAAGAGGTCGAGCCGGGCTACCAATATAAAGACCGCGTAATGCGCCACGCCAAGGTGATCGTCAGCGAGCGCCCTGCGGAATCCGACGACAAAGAAAACCCGAACGAAGCGTAACCAAATCCGATGGCGAAACGAGACTACTACGAAACGCTCGGCGTCGAGAAGACGGCGACGAAAGACGAGATCCGAAAGGCGTACCGCAAAGTCGCGATGAAATATCATCCCGATCGGAACCCCGACGATAAATCCGCCGAAGAGAAATTCAAGGAGGCGTCGGAGGCCTACGAGGTGCTGTCGGACGCGGATAAGCGCGCGCGCTACGATCGGTTCGGGCATCAAGGAATGCGTGGCGGCGCGGACTATCACGAGGCGTCGGATATCCACGACATCTTCTCGCGCTTCGGGGACATCTTCGGCGGCTCGTCGATCTTCGACGACTTCTTCGGCGGAGCGGCGGGCGGACGACGCCGACGTCGGCAACAGGGAACGCCCGGTTCCGACATCCGCGTGACGTTGAAGCTGACGCTCGAGGAAATCGCGACGGGCGTTACGAAGAAGATCAAGCTCAAACGACTCGAGGCGTGCGACGATTGCAACGGCACGGGCGCCGAAGGCGGCGGCGCGCTGAAGGATTGTCAAGTTTGCGGCGGCACGGGCGAGGTGCGCAGCGTTTCCCGATCGGTCTTCGGTCAGTTCGTCAATATCCAGCCGTGCTCGAATTGCGGCGGCGAGGGGAAGGTCGTCGAGGAACCATGCAAAACGTGTAAGGGCGACGGTCGCGCCGAGAAGGAGACGATCAAGGCGGTGGACGTTCCCGCGGGCGTCGCCGAAGGAAATTATATGACGCTCCAAGGCGAGGGGAACGCCGGCAAACGCGGCGGTCCTAACGGGGATATGATCGTCGTCTTCCGGGAGATCGAGCACGAGTTCTTCGTCCGAGAGGGCGACGACGTGGTGTACGATTTATTCGTCGCGTTTCCGGATTTGGCGACGGGCGCGAGCGTCGAGGTTCCGACGCTCAACGGCAAGGCGACGCTGAAGGTCCCGTCGGGAAGCCCTTCCGGCAAGCTTTTGCGGATGCGCGACAAGGGTATTAAGCGGCTCAACCGCTCCGGCTTCGGGGACCTCATCGTGCGGCTCAACGTCATCGTTCCGCAGAAACTCACCAAGCGCGAGAAGGAATTGTTGCGCGAACTGAAAACGCAGCCGAACATGTCCACGACCGTCGGGGCGACGAAGGACGGATTCTTCTCGAAATTTAAATCGTAGCGATGGACGAGGACGAAGGCGGAATCGTAAGCGCGGCGGAGTGGACGGCGCTTCTGGTCGTCGGCGGATTGTTCGCGTTCGGGTTGGTCGTCGAGTTGGTTCGCGAGGATCCCTCGGCTCGATCGTTCGATTACGCGGCGCTCGACGCGATGTTCGCCGAGCGGGCGCCGAATCCGTCGGAAACCGAAACTAAAAATAATAACGGTTCGTCGGTTGACTCTCACTCGCACAATGTGGATTTTACGGAACACGATTCGCCTCAACCGACCGCTTTTCTCGACATGAACGACGCCGAGATAGAAGAGTTGGTCGAGCTTCCGGGCGTCGGTCCCGTGTTGGCGGAGCGAATCGTGGCGCGACGCGAGGCGATCGGCGGGTTCACAAAGCCCGAAGACCTGCTGGACGTTCCGGGCGTCGGGCGCAAGACGTTTGACAAAATACGACCGTACCTCTATATTTCCACGATTAAATAATTCAGGGCTCTACTCGGGAGGTAGAATGTCAGAGAACGAAAGACGACACGATCCGTGGTGGTTGCATCTCATCCTGTATTCGGTTATCGCGGTCTTGGCGTATATGTTGGCGCAGGTCGCGATTATCCAGCCGGGCGAAATCGTCGCGCAAGAGAACTATTATAAGAACGAGTCGCGGCTTCGGATGAAGAACTTGATGGAGGCGGAAATCCTTTGGGAGGAACGCCACGGAAAGTTCACGGGAAGTTTGGACTCGCTTATCACGTTTGTTAAGACCGATTCGCTGGTGCAAGCGATGTTCGCGGGTAAGGTGATCGACTCGATTACGAACGACACCGTCAACCCGTTCCATCCGCTCACCTCCGGCGAGATAACGCCGGATAGTTTCCGCTTTACGCCGAAGACGGGCGAGGAGTTTATCGTCAAGATCGACACGACGACCCAGCTCGACTCGTTGGTCAAAACGCGCGGCGGCGAGATAGTCAGCGTGAAGGTGGACACCACCATCGTCACGGGCAAGCTCTATATGATTGAGGACCCCGCGGGATACGGAAGCGTCGGCGACTTGGACAACGTCGCGTTGAAAAACGCCGCCTCGTGGGAATAGCGCGGGGCTCGGATGAGCGATCTTCAGCGTCACGCCGGGATCAACGTAACCGATTCGAAACTACAACTTGTGGAAATCCATCTCTCCGGGGATGGATTTCTCTTGTATAACGCGGACGAAGCGTACTACAACGAACCCGTCAATTTCAAGAACGAAAAGACCGCCCGCGCGCTCGAGCGAATGCAGGAGGCCTACGACGAGTTGAACGTCAAGCGAGCCGTCGAAGCCGAGAGCGCGTCGGTCACGTTGCCCGTCGATTTGTTCTACATCGCGCAACTCCCCTACGACCCGACGCTCCTGCGACAGGATATGATCGAGGAGTTCCGTTGGGAGTTCTCGCTCCTCTATCCCTTCCTCGACCCCGCCGAGCTTACGTTTCAAGTCTTCGAGATCGAGGAGAGCTACCTCAACACCTATCCGAACACCGCGGTGGTCGCCGCTTCTCCGCGACGCTATCTTCGGCTCGTCTCGGAATTCTGCGAACGCAACCACCTCGAACCCCGCTTCGTGGATAACGCCCACTTCGCCGCCGACCGCGCCCTCTCGCGCGTCGATCGTCTCGAGAAGGGCGTCATCCTCAGTCTCTACTTCGCCGACAACGTCCTCTCCATCGAGGTTCTTTCGGACGGCTTGCCCGTCTTCGTTAAGCTGATTCGCCTCCGCAACGCGGGCGAGATCGTAAAGCAAGCGCAACGAGCGCTCTTCAACAATCCGAGATTCTACCTCAAGAAAGAGTTGATCGACTTCGCGTTCATCGGAGGCGATCACCTCTCCGCGCCGCTCGTCAAGCGCGTCGAGCGCGATCTCGACCTGAAGTTCAAGCAAGTCAACCCCTTCCAACGCTTAAAAATCGCCCCCGAGATTCGTCGTTCTCGCGCCGTCGGATCCGCCTCGTTTTCTTTTCTCGCGGCGACGGGCGTGGCGACGCGATTGGCGTAGCGAATGAAATTACGCGTAATCGCCGGCGAGTTCGGCGGCAGGCGGATCGACGCGCCCAAAGGATACGAGGCGCGACCGACCTCCGCGCGCGCGAAAGAGTCGCTCTTTAGCTCGCTCGAATCCCGTTTCGATTTCACCGACGCCGACGCGCTCGACCTCTACGCCGCCTCCGGCGCGCTCGGCATAGAGGCGCTCAGTCGCGGCGCTCGCTCGGCGGTCTTCGTCGATCGGGATCGCGCCGCCGTCGAGACGATACGCGCGAACGTCGAGGCGCTTCGCGTCGAGGATCGAGCGACGATTGTTCGGAGAGACGCCCGCGCCTACGCCCGAGCGGCGGACCCCGACGCGTTCGATCTCGTCCTCGCCGATCCGCCCTACGCGGACGATTCCATTTACGAAGCGCTGAAACGCTTGGGGGAAGCGGGCGCCGTGCGGGAAGGGGGCGCGGTGGTTGTGGAGCGAGCGGCGCGGGGGCGCGAGAAAGACGAGGCGGAGTTTGGGAGGGAACCCTTCAAATTAGCGGGCGAGGCGTGCTTCTATCTTTTCGGAGCGGACGAGCTATAGATCGACGCGCGTTCCCCCCAACGCGTCGGCGCGATCCTTCCGACAGGTGAGAACGATCGTCTGCCGCTTCTCGGCGAATTCACGGATAAGCTCGCGCGCCAATTCCTCGCGTTCCTCGTCGAGGTTCACGAACGGATCGTCCAACAATAAGAATCCCTCTTTCCCTTCGAGCGTCAACTCGGCGGCGGCGAGTCGATAGGCGAGCGCCAACGCGTCGAAGGCGCCCGCGCTCAAGAGCGTCGTCGGTAGCGGCGTACCTTCGTCGCGTCGCAGCGCCGTCGGCGTCAAGTCGCTTAACTCCGCGCTCGAATACTTACCGTTCGTCAACCGCGCGAGGTTGCGTTCCACGAGATCCTTGATGCGCGCGTCTTTCGATACGTCCTCCTCGTCGAGAAGCTCGTCGGCTTTGCGTTTCACGCGGAGGAGGGCGTCGGCGGTACGGCGCGCGGCGTCAAATCCATCTTCGGCGAGGCGACTTGCGTCTCGTAGCGCGTCAACGTCGTCGTCGGGCGCTTCGGCGGTCATTCGCGCGAGCGCCACGCGGAGATTCTCGAGTTCGCTCTTCAACTTCTCGCGACGGTTGCGATCGTCCTCGTGTCGTCGTTCCAACTCGTCGAGCGAGACGTCGGCGTCGGCCGCGTCGCCGAGTTCCTTGTCGAGTCTCGACAATTCGCTCGCGTCACGGGCGACGAGATCGAGAAGGGCGTCGTGAGTTTCGTACCGTTTGCGAAAATCCCTGATTGTTCTTGTCGCCTCTTCGCCGCGTCGTAGCGCGTCCGCGAGTCGATTTTTCGCGTCCAGTTCTCGCCTGATCGCCTCGTCGAGCGGCGGGGCGCTTCCGAGATTGGCGGCTTCCCGCGCTGCTTCGGCGAGATCCTCGATCGTGTCGCCGTCGAGAACGTCGTCGAGTCGTCGCTCGGCGGATTGCAAATCCCGTTTCGCCACCTCGCGTTTTTCAAAGAGCGCCGCCGCCTCCTCCGCCGAACGAGCGTCCGCGTCGGCGAGCGCGCGCTCGAGTGTCTCCTCGGCGCGTCGTTTGTCGGCGATGGTCTTCTCCGCGTCGCCGGAGGCGTTCGAGAGAGTCAT
>WJMR01000314.1 GCA_014727845.1 Ignavibacteriales bacterium | reverse complement strand
TTGATATCGCGCCGTCGATTCGCCCGATTGCGTGAGCATCACGTTGAAGCTAACGTCGTGCATCGGATGCGGACGATACGAGAGGTTCGCCATTCCGCCCAAGAGCGTTTCGGAGGAGGATTTCGCGTCGTTGACGTCCATCCTCGGGTTCAGCGCCGTTTCCGCCCAGTTATACCGCGCGTTCACGCCGTCGTCGTAATGCGAGAAGGAGCGCTTGTAGCTTCCGCTAACAACGTAGCCGAAAGGACTTCCGCCCAAATCGATTTGATCGCCCACCGAAAGCGAGTAGCTCATATTCATCGGCGCTTGCTCTTTCACGGGGTCCCAGTCGGCTTCCCACGCGTTGGACATCGCGTCGAGCTTGTCGGCGGCGACGTGATCGACTCTACTTTCTTGCGGCGTCGGGATTTCGAGATCCGGGTCGTCGAAAATCGTGGGTAAGTCGCGCGTTCCGTCGTCGTAGCCGAGCCAGTCGGTCGCGCCCGTCGTGTTATAGGTCAAAAAGTCGTCGTTGAACGATACGTTGGAATTATGAGACCCGCTCATCGACACATTGAACGTAAAATTCTCGGGGTACGCCTTCGTACTAATATCGACCAAGCCGCCGGAGAAATTGCCGGGCTTGTCGGGGGTGAAGGACTTAACCGTGACGATGTTGTCGAGCAGATTGCTCGGGAACAGGTCCATATTCACGGCTTTCTTGTCGGGATCGGCGCTCGGCAATTCGGAGCCGTTGAGCTGCGTGTTGTTGTAGCGATCGCCCAATCCTCTAACGTAAACGTATTTACCGCCCACCACGGAGGCGCCGGTAACTTTCTTCATCGCGTCGGCGGCGTTCGAGGCGCCCGCGCGCGAGAACTCCTCGGCCGAGATGGCGTCGGAGATGGAAACGGATTTCTTGCGGTGTTTCAGCAACGCCGCGTCGGTGTCTTCCAACGCTTTGGCGGTTACGACGACCTCTTCGGTCCGGATCGCCTCTTCGAGCAGCTCGAAATTAGCGACGACCGTCGCGCCGGGATTCACTTTCACACCTTCGACGACGACGGCGTTATAGCCGATCATCGACGCCTTTAACGTGTGCGTTCCCGTCGGAGCGTTCGGAATCGTGTATTTCCCCTCGATATCGGTTGCCGCGCCGATGGTGGTCCCCTCGATGATAACGTTCGCCCCGATCAAGCCCTCTCCCGTGGACTGATCGACGACGATACCTCGAATACTTCCGCTTTCTTGCGCGAACGCGGACGCGGCAAAAAAGATCGCGCTTATGACAATCGATTTCACAGAAAATCGAAACATTATACTTCCTCGTTGAATGAATTAGTGATTTACCTTCGACGCTCCAAAGGTAACAAGGCGATGTTACCGCAATATTAATTTCGGATTAATGCAACGTTATCATGTTCTCGCGCGCCGCGTGTCGCGCTCGGATACCCCTATATAAATTTGTATAGAAAATGCGCGGACGTCGGCTCACTCGGCGCTCCGAACCGCCCTTTAGTTCTTCTCAAAATTTGGAAAAGCGAACCGTCATTGCTTACCGGACTTGGGAAACGCCGCTCTTGCCGATCGCGGATAGGCGGCTTCACGCCTCGATAAGCGGGAATATCGCCCCGACCGGTGATTTCCCCTCGCTTGGCATATTAATTGCTACCCGGAGCGTGTATAATTGATATTTTCAAACAAAAACACGGCGGTACTATGGCACGAAAAGCAACCGTCCTAATTGACAAAGAATTGTGTAAGGGCTGCGAGCTGTGCGTCATCGCTTGCCCCCTCGAGGGACTCGTACTATCCGACGACCTCAATCTCAAAGGGTATCGGATCGTGCGGCTCGATACGGATAAATGCACGGGCTGCGTTAATTGCGCGCTCGTCTGCCCCGATTCGGCGATCTCGGTTTTCCGGGAACCCAAAGCCGCGAAGCCCGAAGCGACGTAGCGCCCGCGAGACGCGGGTCGTTTCGCGGAGACGATCCGACGACTTCTCGACTACTCGCAAACAGTTTTCCACCATTAAAAGAGAGTGGGCTATGTCCGAAGGAAACGGTAAAGACGTTCGCCTGATGAAAGGCAACGAGGCGTTCGCCGAAGCGGCTATTCGCGCGGGGATGGACGCCTATTTCGGTTACCCGATCACCCCGCAATCCGAGGCGCTCGAGTATCTGACGCGCGAAATTCCCAAACGGCAAGGCGTCGTCGTGCAAGCCGAGAGCGAAGTGGCCGCCATCAATATGATCTACGGAGCCGCCGGCGCGGGCGCCCGCGTGATGACCTCCAGCTCCAGTCCCGGCGTCAGCTTGATGCAAGAAGGCATTTCATACATCGCTTCGGCGGAGCTCCCCTGCCTCCTCGTCAATATCAACAGAGGCGGCCCCGGGTTGGGAACTATCCAACCCTCCCAAGGCGACTATTTTCAATCCACCCGAGGCGGCGGCCATGGCGATTATCGCACCCCCGTCCTCGCGCCCGCCACCGTCCAAGAGATGGTCGATTTCGTCTTCGAGGGCTTTCGTATCGCCGAGGAATATCGCACCCCGACCCTGATACTCGCCGACGGCGCTTTGGGACAAATGATGGAGCGCGTCGAGCTGCCCCCCGAAGGGTCGCTTCCGCACGAGATCCCTTCGTGGGCGACGACGGGCAAAACGCCCGATCGCGAGAGCAACGTGATCACCTCGCTGTTCATCGAGCCGGAAAAAATGGAGAAGGTCAACGAGAAGCTCCAAGAGAAATACCGCTCGATGGAGAAGGAGATAACATTCGAAGCCGAGAACGTGGAGGACGCCGACATCGTGGTCGTCGCCTACGGGCTTTCGAGTCGGATTTCCCAAAAAGCCATGCATATGGCGCGCGAGAAAGGAATCCGCGTCGGATCCTTCCGTCCCAAAACGCTCTACCCGTTCCCTTACGAGGCGCTCGGGAAGTTGGCGGAAACGGCGAAATCATTCCTCGTCGTCGAGATGAACGCCGGTCAGATGGTCGAAGACGTGAAGCTCGCCGTCAACGGCAAACGCCCCGTCGGCTTCAAAGGCAGGATGGGCGGTATGATTCCCGATCCCGACGAGATACTCGCGGCAATCGAAAACATTGATAATTAGAAGAGGGCGATATGGAACGCACCTTTATTGAAGAAGATTGGATGTCGAAACCCGACGCGCTGGTTTATGACAACCACCCCGAAACGCTGATCGACCGCCCGCTCCACTACTGTCCCGGCTGCCACCACGGCGTGGCGCACAAGGAGATTATGCACGTCGTCGAAGAGCTGGGCATACAGAGCGAGGTAATCGGCGTCGCGCCAGTCGGCTGCTCGGTTTTCGCGTATCATTATATGAACGTCGATATGCAGGAAGCCGCCCACGGAAGGGCGTGCGCCGTGGCGACGGGCATTAAGCGCGTCCGACCCGATAAGACCGTCTTCACCTATCAAGGCGACGGCGATCTCGCGGCGATCGGGACCGCCGAGACGCTCCACGCGGTGAACCGAGGCGAGAATATTCTCATCATTTTCATCAACAACGCTATTTACGGAATGACGGGCGGCCAAATGGCGCCGACGACGCTCGAGGGTATGCAAACCTCGACGACCCCCTACGGTCGCAACATTAAGGACATCGGCTATCCGCTCAAGATGACCGATCTCGTCGCGCATCTGCCCGGCGCCTACTACGTAACGCGGCAATCCGTCCACACCCCCAACGCGGTGCGCAAGTTCAAAAAAGCGTTGAAGAAGGCGTTCGAGTATCTCAAGGACGAGCGGGGAACCTGCTTCGTCGAGATCGTCTCGAACTGCCCCTCGGGGTGGAAGATGACGCCCGTCGAATCGGTGTCGTATATCGAAGAGAAGATGCTTCCCGAGTTCCCCGTCGGCGATCTGAAGACGCCGGAGAAGTGACGCCGCCGCGCGCGGCGCGAACCTAATTTTCGAATCGCGGAAAGGAAAACATTATGTCGTTGAACGAGGAAATTGTTATCGCCGGATTCGGCGGGCAGGGCGTCCTCTCGATGGGGCAAACCCTCGCCTACGCCGCGATGCTCGACGGCAAAGAAGTAAGCTGGATGCCCTCTTACGGTCCCGAGATGCGCGGCGGCACGGCGAACTGCAACGTCATCGTCTCCGACGAGCGCATCAGCTCGCCCATCGTCTCGACGTTCGACACGGCGATCGTGCTGAACCAGCCCTCGCTCGAAAAGTTCGAAACGGCGGTTAAGCCGGGCGGGCTCCTGCTCTACGAGGCGTCCACCATCGTCAACAAACCGACGCGCGAGGATATCGACGTCGTCGAGATCGGCGCGGCGAAAGAGGCGCAGAAACTGGAGAAAAAGCAAGTCGCCAATATGGTGATGCTCGGCGCCTACTTGTGCAAGAAGCCGATCGTGAACGTTGGATTGGTGATGGACGCGCTCCGCAAGGCGTTGCCCGAACGGCATCATAAACTACTCCCGATTAACGAACAAGCGCTCGAGCGCGGCAAAGCGCTCGCCAACGGCGGCGGCTAACCGAAGGAGCGAGAGAATCGAGATGACACGAAACGATTGGCGATGCGAACACGCGTGCAAAAACTCGTGCGCGTCGCTCAACGAGGCGCTCAGACGCGAGACCGCCAACGTGCGGTTCTACGAATCGGTGATCGACGACTGCCGATCGCCGCAAGTGCGGAGGTTCCTCCAATCGATCGTCGAACGCCGACGAGACGATATGCTCAACATTATCCGGAAACTCAACGAAATTCATGCCAACTCGCACATCACCGACGGCGTGCGCGATAGTTTCGACGACTAAGCGCATCGTTTCCGTTCGTCATAATCCGGCGACGCGATGAGCGTTATCGTCGTTGACGCACTCTCGAAAACCTATCAAGCCCCCCTCGGCGGAAAACGCGTCGAGGCGCTGAAATCCGTCTCCCTCGCCGTCGAACCCGGCGCCGTCTTCGGATTGCTCGGCAGGAACGGCGCGGGAAAAACCACGCTCGTCAAGCTCTTGCTCGGCATTGCGCAGCCCACCGCGGGTTCCTTCTCCCTCTTCGGCGCCCCGGCGGGCGACGTCCGCGTTAAATCGCGCGTCGGTTTCCTCCCCGAGAATCACCGCTTCCCCCCGTTTCTCAGCGGCGAGGACGCGCTCCGCTACCTCGGTCGGCTTTCCGGACTTTCCGATAACGAGGCGAAGCGCCGCATTCCCGAAGCGCTCGAGTTGGTGCGACTCTCCGAGCGCGGCAAGTTTAAGGTAAAATCCTACTCGAAGGGAATGATGCAACGACTCGGGCTGGCGCAGGCGACGCTCCACGACCCGGATATCCTCTTCCTCGACGAGCCGACCGACGGCGTCGATCCCGTCGGGAGGAAAGAGATCCGCGACATCCTCCTCGATTTGAAGGCGCAAGGCAAAACGGTCTTCCTCAATAGCCACCTTCTCGGCGAGGTGGAGATGGTGACCGACCGAGTCGCGATTCTCGAGAACGGCGAGCTGGTGGAGGAGGGCGACGTGAAGGAGCTGACCGACTCGCGCGGCGCCTACCGACTCGACGCCGCGGACGACGCCCTCGCCAAACTCGACGCGACCGTCGTCGCGCGCTTTCAGCTCGAACGCGCCGAGCCGAAGGGGTGGCGCTTCCACGCCGATTCGATCGACGCGCTCAACGAGTTCGTCGATCTCTTACGAGCCGCCCGCGTCCGCGTCGTCGAGCTCTCCCCCGTCCGAAGCACGCTCGAGGACGTCTTCATCACGAAAATCGCCGCGCCCGCCCCAACGGCGCCGACGGAGGACGCCCAATGAGAAACGTTTGGACCGTCGCCGAATACACCGTCCGCGAGGCGCTCGCCCGCAAGATATTCGTCGCCTTCTTCATCGTCTCCTCGCTCGGCGTGGCGCTCACCGCGCTCATCGTCTCGTTCATCGACTCGGCGCAACTCTCCGCCGGCGTGGAGGCCGCGGGAACCGCCCTCGGAAGAGAGGCGATCGTCGCGCAGATATTCTTCTTCCTGAAAACGCCGCTCGTCGCGGTCGCGATACTCCTCTCGATTTTCGCCGTCGCCAACCTCGTACCCCTGATGATGGAGCGCGGAACGATCGAACTCTTCCTCTCCAAACCCGTCACGCGCGCGGAAGCGTTGACCGGCAGGTTCATCGGCGGATTGCTCGTGGTTTTGGCGAACGTCTTCTACCTCGTCTTTTTTATTTGGGTGATTATCTCGGGAAAACTCGGCGTCTGGCACCTCCCGGCGCTGTATCTCGTCCTCACGATTCTTCTCGCGTTCGCCTCGCTCAACGCGATCATCGTGCTTATCGGGGTGTGGACGCGCTCGTCGATTTTGGGAATGATGACGGCGTATTTCGTGTTCCTCGCGCTCTCGCCCGCGCTCTCCTATCGGGAGTATCTCTACGAGCTCGGCGGAGGCGACGCGCTGAAGATAATTCTCGACTCGCTCTACTACGTTCTGCCGAAGACCTCCGAAGTACTCGGCTCGACGACCGACGCGCTGATCGGCGGCGGCGCGCTCGATTGGCAACCGGCGCTCACGACGTTGGCGTTCACGGCGGTCGCGTTCGGCGCGGCGCTGTATAGTTTTTGGAAAAAAGATTTCTAACTTTCGACCGTAACGGTCGAACGATCCCCGCTACGAGGGACGGCGCGAAAGCGCCAATCGAAGACGATGCACTTGCAACGCGATCGCTTTGATACGAATAAATCGCAAATCATAAAACCGAAATCCGAGCGAAGATATGGCAGACGAGAAGTTGAAATTGGACGACCTCGCGCAACCGTCGAACGCGAGCGGTAACGACGCGATCAACACGCTGGGCATCGTCGGGGCGGGCGTGATGGGACAAGGCATCGCGCAGACGGTCGCCTCCTCCGGCGTCGAGGTGGTGTTGGTGGAAAAGAGCGACGAGCATGTGGAGCGCGCCAAAGAGGCGCTTTCCGAATCGATCGACCGCGAGATCAAACGTTGGGCGATGACCGAATCCGAGAAAAAGGGAGTGATGAGTCGCGTCACCTGGACGACGACGATTAAGGATTTGGCGAACGCCGACCTCATCGTCGAGGCGGTGGACGAAATTTTCCACCTCAAAGTCGGCGTCTTCCGCGAGTTGGATCGCGTAGCGAAACCCGAAACCATTTTCGTCTCGAACACCTCCACCTTGAGCTTGACGAAAATCGCCGAACAGACGGATCGCCCTTCGCAAATAATCGGGATGCACTTCCTCAACCCCGTGCCCAAAGTGCCCGTCGTCGAGATCGTTAAGTGCTACCACACTTCCGAAGAGACCGTTAAAACGATCAAGCGGTTCGCCGAGCGTATCGGTAAAACCGCCGTCGAGGTTTACGAGTATCCCGGCTACGTCACCACGCGCGCCATCGTGCCGCTCTTGAACGAGGCGATGCACATCCTGCTCGAGGGCGTCGCGACGGCGAAGGACGTCGATACGGCGATGAAACTCGGCTACAACTTTCAATACGGTCCGCTCGAAATGGCGGATATGATGGGCTTGGACGAGGTCCTGGCGTGGATGGATTCGCTGTGGCAAACGCTCGGCGAGCCGCGATACCGCGCCTGCCCCATCCTACGTCGGCTCGTCCGCGAGCGGAAGCTCGGCAAGAAAACCGGCGAAGGATTCTATAAATACGACGAACATGGAATTATCATTCAATAGAGCTTACGGAAAAAGATTATGAAAGTATTGGTTCTGAACTGCGGTAGCTCGTCGATCAAATACCAGTTCTTCGACACCGAACGCCAAGCGGTAATGGCGAAAGGGTTGGTTGATCGGATCGGTATGGCGGGCGCCGTGCTCTCGCAGAAACGCGAGGACGGAGACGACGTTCGCATCGCGGGCGAAATCCTCGATCACACCGCCGCCATTCAATACGTGCTCGGGATGTTGCTGAGCGAGAATCACGGCGTCATCAAAGATAAGAGCGAAATCCAAGCCGTCGGTCATCGCGTCGTTCACGGCGGCGAGACCTTCAGCGGTTCGGTGCTTATCGACGACCGGGTGCTCAAAGCGCTCTACGACAACATCGAGCTGGCGCCGCTCCACAACCCGCCGAACATCAAGGGTATCGAGGCGGTGAAGAACAGCATGCCGGACGTTCCGCAAGTCGCCGTCTTCGACACCTCGTTCCACGCGAAGATGCCCGAGAAGGCGTACCTGTACGGCATCCCCTACGAACTCTACCGTCGGCATAAGATTCGGCGCTACGGCTTCCACGGCACGTCGCACCGCTACGTATCCGAACGCGCGGCGGAGAAATTCGGCAAGGACATCTCCGAGCTGAAGATCGTCACCTGCCACCTCGGCAACGGCGCGTCAATCGCGGCGGTCGATCGCGGCGTTTCCGCGGACACCACGATGGGCTTCACGCCCCTCGAGGGCTTGCTGATGGGCACTCGCTGCGGCGATATGGATCCTTCGGTCGTCACCTACGTGATGGGCAAAGAGGGATTGACCCTCGCCGAGATGAACACGATGATGAACAAGCACAGCGGTCTGACGGGCGTGAGCGGCGAGAGTAGCGATATGCGCGAGATCGAAGAGGCGGCGGCGGGCGGCAACAAACGCGCCCAAGCCGCGTTCGACTTATTCTGCTACCGCATCCGCAAATACGTCGGCGCGTACGCCGCGGCGATGGGCGGTATGGACGCGCTCGTCTTCACGGGCGGCATCGGCGAGAATTCCCCCGCCGTCCGCAAAGCGGTCTGTTGGAATATGGAGTTCCTCGGCATCGAGTTCAACGAGAAGAAGAACGAAGAAGGCGCGGACGTCGTCTCCACCGAGTCGTCCCGCGTCAAAGTCTATCGCATCTCGACCAACGAGGAGTTGGTCATCGCGTTGGATACGATGGAGATCGTCGGCGACAAGTAACCGTTTCGTCGGAATAATCAAGGCGGCGCGGCGTTCGCGTCGCCTATCTTTTTATGGATCGTCGATAAGCGAAGGAGTGTACTATGGATTTGGGGCTCGAGGGCAAGACCGCGTTAATCACCGCGTCCACCAAGGGGTTAGGGCGGGCGACCGCCGAATACCTCGCCGATCAGGGGTGCAACATAGCCGTTTCGTCGAGCGACCCGGCGAACGTCGAGAAGACCGCCGAGGAAATGCGGCGGAAGTTCGGCGCCGTCGCGCTCGTCGAGAAATGCGACCTCGACAAACCGGAGGAGATCGAACGATTCTACAACGCGGTCGTCGAACGCTTCGGCGGCGTGGACGTCCTCGTCAATAATTGCGGCGGACCGCCCGCCGGCTATTTCGAGAACTTCGGCGAGGAGGAGTGGCGAGGCGCCTACGAGCAGGTGTTGATGAGCGCCGTCCGCTTCACGAAGCTTGCGCTCCCGAATATGAAGGCGAAACGGTGGGGACGGATCGTCACGATAACCTCGATCAGCGTGAAGCAGCCCGTCGAGAACTTGATCCTCTCGACCACCTTCCGCGCGGGAATTATCGGGATGCAAAAAACGCTCGCCTCGGAGCTGGCGCCCTACGGCATAACGATCAACTCGGTCGCGCCGGGCTATATCCTCACGGATCGCCTCCGCAATCTCGCGGCGAAGAAATCCGAACAGACGGGCGCCTCCATAGAAGTGACGCTAAAAGCGATGGGCGAAACCGCTCCCGCGGGAACGCTCGGCGAGCCGCTCGACATCGCCGCCGCCGTCGCCTTCCTCGCCTCCGAGCGCGCCCGCTACCTAACGGGCAACACGATTCACGTGGACGGCGGGTTGGTGAAAGCCCTACTCTAACGGACTATTTCTCGAAGACGAGCATTCCCCCGTAGATAAGCAGGAAGACGCCGAAGATCTTCTTGAGGTACGCCTCGGGTAGATCCGCGGCGATCTTCGAGGTCAAGTAGCTCCCCGCGAGGAACGTCGCCGCCATAATGAGCGCCGCCTTTACGTTGACGAATCCTTCCTCGTAGTAGTTATAAACCGCGAGCGCGCCGATGGGCGGTAGCAGCAATCCGAGCGACGTGCCTTGCGCCTCTTGTTGGGAATATCCGAGAACGCCGACGAGCGCGGGGATCACGATAATGCCGCCGCCGACGCCGAGCAACCCGCTCAAGGCGCCCGCCGCCAATCCGACGAGAAGAAGAATAATAGTATCTTGCATACGCGTTTGCCTCGTTTCGAAACGAGTGTGTAAGAGATAGTGGAAAGATAAGGGAATAGGAAAGAGAACGTTACGCTATGAGTTTCGTCGTTCGATTAATCGCGGTGTTCGCGTTCGCGGGCGCCTCCGTTTCCGCTCACGCTCAGACCATCGCCGTACGCGACTCGGCGACGGGCGCGCCGTTGCAACGCGTCGTCGTCTATACCCCCGACCAAACCAAGCTCGCCGTCACGAACGACGAAGGGAAGGCGCGGATCGACGCGTTCTCGTCGGGCGATCGGCTCGTCTTCCGACAGCTCGGCTACGCGACGCGGACGGTGGCGTACGACTCGCTCGCCGCGCTCGAGTTCGTCGTCGAGTTGCGCGCCCGTAGTTACGCGACCGACGAAGTGGTCGTCTCGGCGAACCGATGGGAGACGAAGCGTAGCGACGCGCCGCAAGTGATCGCCGCCGTTTCCGCCGACAAGATCGCCTTCGAGGCGCCGCAAACCTCCGCCGACGCGTTGGCGACGACGGGCAAGGTGTTCGTGCAGAAAAGTCAGCTCGGCGGCGGCAGCCCGATGCTCCGAGGGTTCGCCGCCAACGGCGTGCTTATAGTGGTGGACGGCGTTCGGATGAACAACGCGATCTACCGAGGCGGCAATCTCCAGAACGTCATCCTCGTCGATCCGAACAATTTGGCGCGCGCCGAGGTCGTCTTCGGTCCCGGTTCGGTGATGTACGGCGGCGACGCGCTCGGCGGCGTGATGGCGTTCCACACCCGAAAGCCGGTGTTCTCCGCCGACGGCTTCGAGACGTTCGGCTCCGCTTTCGCGCGGTATTCCTCGGCGAACGAGGAGAAAACCGCCCACGCGGATTTCAATTTCGGGGCGGCGCGCGTCGCCTCCTACACGGGCGTCACCGTTTCGGATTTCGGCGACCTCCGCGCGGGCAACCTTCACGATCTCTACGATCTCGATTTTGGCAGACGACACTTCTACGTCGAACGCGTCGGGAACGAGGACGTCGTCCGCGCCAACGACGATCCGAATATACAAACGCCGAGCGGCTACCGCCAATTCAACGTACTCCACAAAACGGAGTACGCCCTCTCCGACGCCCTCGAGTTCGGCTATCAATTCCACCACAGCTCGTCGAGCGACATACCGCGCTACGACCGACTAACCGAAACGCGCGACGGCGCGCCCCGCTACGCCGAGTGGTACTACGGTCCGCAACGCTGGACCATGCACGTCCTCGAATCCGACCTGACCGAACCGACGCTCTTCTATAATAAGATTAAGACGACGCTCGCCTTCCAGAGCGTCGAGGAGAGTCGGCACGATCGGAAGTTTCAATCCGACGAGTTGCGGAGCCGCGTCGAGAAGGTGGACGTCTATTCGCTGAACGTGGACGCGTTTCGCTATTCGAGCGAGCGCCTGCAATGGTTCTACGGCGTGGACGCGTCGTTCAACCGCGTGGCGAGCTCGGCGCGGAGCGAGAACATCTCGACGGGGGCGGTCTCCCCCGAGGCGACGCGCTACCCCGACGGCGGAAGCGACTACTTCCGGTTGGGCGCCTACGTCCGTTTCGCGTACCGCTTCGGCGAGAAGACGACCGCGAGCGCGGGGGCGCGCTATAGCCGGGCGAAACTCGACGCGACGATCGCCGAGGATTTCTACAACCTCCCGTTCGATAAGCTTTCGCTCGACGCGGGGGCCGCGACGTGGAGCGTTGGCGCGACGACCGAAGCGCTCGAAGGATGGCGCCTCTACGCCAACGTCTCGTCGGGTTTCCGAGCGCCGAACGTGGACGACGTCGCCAAAGTGTTCGACTCGGAGCCGGGAACCGTCGTGGCGCCGAACGACGCCCTGGGTCCCGAATACGCCTACACCGCCGAGGGCGGAGTCGTTACGTATCTCGGCGAGTCCGCGGCGCTCGAGTTGACGACGTACTACACGCTCGTCGAGGACGTTATCGTAAGACGGGATTTCCTCCTCGACGGTCGCGATTCGATTATGTACGACGGGGAACGTAGCGCCGTGAAGGCGAACGTGAACGCGGGCGAGGGCTACGTCTTCGGCGCGTCGGCGACGTTCGCGGCGGATCTCGACGAGAGGATATCGCTCTCCTCGACGCTCGCCTATTGCGAGGGACGCGACAAGACGGCGAACGAACCCCTTCGCCATACGCCCCCCGTCTTCGGAAAAACGACGATCGGCTACCGCGACGCGGGGTGGCGGCTCGAGGCGAGCGTCGAGTACCAAGGCGCGAAACCGTTCGACGACCTCGCCCCCTCCGAGCAAGAGAAGACGCATATGTACGCGAGCGTCGGTTCGCCCGCGTGGTACGCGCTCGACGTCCGCGCCTCCTACGCGTTGCCCTTCGGCGTCGCGCTCTCGCTCGGCGTGGAGAACGTTATGGACGCGCACTATCGGCCCTACGGCTGGGGTATAAGCGCGCCGGGGCGCAACCTCGTCGTCTCCGCGCGCGCCGCGTTTTAGCGCCGCGTTTTAGCGCGAAACGACCGACGCGAATTATGCCGACTATACCTCGAACCTTCGTCGCGTAATTATTATATTTACGTAAACCGAAAACCGAGAATTATTATTTGGAGACACGTATGTCGAAACGAGTAACGGTGTTCCTACCGTATCAAGGACTCGACCACACGAAAGAATTGGCGAAGACGTTCCACGAAGACGAGAACGTCGCGAAAGTGTATTTATTGGCGCTCGAGAAGGATCTCCCCGAAGTCGAGGGGTGCGGCGTTCTCGTCGTGGATTCCCTCCGCTCGACGAAAACGATGCGCGCGGTTAACGAGAATACCGAGACCGACTTCGCGCTACTGCAACTTAAGGATACCAAGATCGAGCCGGGACAGTTCCTCCTCAAACGGATGACGAACGTCGCCGACTGGACGAGCGCGGGTCTCGTCTATTCCGACTACTACGAAGTTAAGGAAGGCGCGCGCTCCCCGCATCCGACGATCGACCTCCAGAAAGGAAGCTTGCGCGACGATTTCAACTTCGGCTTCCTCGTGCTGCTGAGCAAAAACGCGACGCACGACGCCTACACGAAGCACGCGCTCCCCGATTACGAGCACGCGGGCTTCTACGACCTCCGTCTCAAGATTTCCCAAACCTATCCGTTTCACCGCGTCGCGGAGTTCCTCTATACGTCGGTCGAGACGGACACGCGGAAAACGGGCGAGAAACAGTTCGATTACGTCGATCCTCGCAACCGCGACGTCCAGATCGAGATGGAGCGAGCGTGCACCGATCACCTGAAGCACGTCGGCGCGTATCTGAAACCGGAGTTCGAGGAGATCGATCTCGACGTCGAGTTCGAGACGGAGGCGAGCGTGGTTATTCCCGTGCGGGATCGGATCAAGACGATCGGCGACGCGGTCGAGTCGGCGCTGAAACAGAAACCCGACTTCGCGTTCAACGTAATCGTCGTGGACAACCACTCGACCGACGGCACGACCGAGAAACTGAAGGAGATCGCCGCGAAGGACGAGCGCCTTATTCACGTGATCCCCGATCGCGAGGATTTGGGCATCGGCGGCTGTTGGAACATGGCGGTCAACCATCCGAAGTGCGGCAGATTCGCCTGCCAGCTCGATAGCGACGACGTGTACGGCGACGACACGCTTCAACGATTGGTTGACGTCTTCCGCAAAGAAAAGTGCGCGATGGTAATCGGAAGCTACTTGATGACCGACTTCAATCTCGAGGAGATTCCGCCCGGCGTGATCGACCACCGAGAATGGACGCCCGAGAACGGCAGGAACAACGCCCTTCGGATCAACGGATTGGGCGCGCCTCGAGCGTTCTTTACCCCCCTGCTCCGCGAAACCCCCGTCCCGAATAAGAGCTACGGCGAGGATTACGCCGTCGGGTTGGCGGTCTCGCGTAAGTATCAGATCGGTAGAATCTTCGAGCCAATTTACTACTGCCGCCGCTGGGAGGATAATACCGACGCTTCGCTGGACGTCGCCAAAATGAACGACCACAACGTCTATAAAGATCGGATTCGGACGTTCGAATTGCTGGCGCGCGTGCGTCAAAACGCGAGCTCGTAGCGCGCTCCGAAACGCTTAGCAAGGGGGAGAGACTCCGGTTTCTTCCCCTTTTTTATAGTTCTCCCCCTCCCCCATTTTTTGTAGTACAATTACTACAAACCTTGTCAAAGATTTACGACACCGAAAGTGGCGCGATTACGATATTTTTCTTTTGCCGAAAAGTATCGGTTGCGTATTACACAACTACACCGACGCATAATCAGCGAGGCCGCTATGAAAACGACGATGAAACGAATGGTACTAAGCGGAGCGGTCGCCCTCCTCTTTGTCTCCGCGGGTACGAGCCAAACGCTCGATTATCTTCCTGTCGGGTCCACCATCGTGGTGAAGAAAGAAACGGTCGTCGAACCGTACGTCGATTCGACGATGCTCTACGAGGCGGAAACGATTGAACGCACGCCCGGCACGCTCGAGCCGTATAAAGTGCGCAACTTCATCAAGATGAAGGTGGAGGCGCACGACAATTTCCGTCGCATCAATCCCGAATCGCGCTTCAACATCACGAAAGTGGAGCGCCTCGGCGACGAGAGTATCATGCGAAACTTTCGGATTTACGTGGATAATCCGAAGATCAAATACATCGAGATCGGTTCGAGGAACGAGTTCGAAGGCGCGCCGGACATCACCAAGAACGACCTCGAGAGCGCGCGTTTCGGCTCGGTGTTCAAGATAGAAACGCCCCCGATCGAGGAGTTCTAACTTCGGGAGAACGTCGGCTACGCTTCGAGATAGACGGGCGATTCGCCGACGGTAAGTTTCGCTTTGGCGCCGGTCGCGTCGCGTAAATCGCTTTCCAACGACGCGACCGCGCTCGGTAACACGCGCGCCCGAACGACCTGTCGCGCGCCGCTCTCGTTGGCGAAGATGCTCGCCCCCGCGACGTTCAACGCGTGATAGGCGGGGGACGTATGGGAATAATCGAACTCGGCGCGCACCTCGGCAAAAAGCGTTTTCTCTCGGACGCTCGTCGCCTCCGCCGCCTCCTTCGCCGCTTGATAATACGCCCTCCCCAATGGCCCGACCCCGAGTTTCGTTCCGCCGTAATACCTCGTCACCGTCCCGAGCGCGTTGACGAGACCGCGCCGCTCCAACGCGTTGAGAATACGCGCGCCCGCGGAGCCGCTCGGCTCCCCGTCGTCGGAATGGCGAGGATCCTCGCCGACGATCTTATAGGCGAAGCAGACGTGAGTCGCGTCGTAACGGGTTTTTCGCAACTCCGCGAGTCGCGCCTCGGCGGCGGCGGCGCTCTCGACGCCGTATATCGCGCCGAGAAATACCGACCCCTTCTCCTTGTATTTGGATTCGCCGATCGTCGCGGGAACGAGTATTTCGGAGGGGAGCTTTTCAAACATACGAGAGTTTCCGTTTTTCCGCGTCGAATATGGGCATTTCGACGGCTAAGCGCAAAACCCTCGGCGAGCGAGACATTCGTCTCCCCCCGACTTGCATTTCGCGCGGCGAGGCGCTAACATTCTTGATTTGATTCTTCGGAACAATCGGCACGTGGAACAAGAATCCATCGTCATACGCGGCGCGCGGCAACACAATCTCAAGAACGTCGATCTCGAGATTCCGCGCAACGCCTTCACCGTCGTCACGGGGCTTTCGGGTTCCGGGAAAAGCTCTCTCGCGTTCGATACCATTTACGCCGAAGGTCAACGCCGCTACCTCGAGTGCCTCTCCGCCTACGCGCGTCAGTTCCTCGATATGCTCGAAAAGCCCGACGTCGATCTCATCGAGGGGCTCTCCCCCGCGATTTCCATCGAGCAGAAATCCACCTCGGGCAACCCGCGCTCGACGGTGGGGACGGTGACGGAAATCTACGACTACCTCCGGCTCCTCTTCGCGCGCGTCGGCGAGCCGAGGTGCCACCGATGCGGGGACCCCGTCAGCAAGCAGTCGCCCGAACAGATTGTGGACGTCGTGCTGCAAGAATTGCGCGACAAGCGCGTGATCGTTCTGGCGCCGGCGGTGCGCGGTAGGAAGGGACACTATCGCGAGCTGTTCAAGCAAATCCTTTCGGACGGATTCGTGCGCGCGCGCGTTGACGGCGACGTGATGGAGATCGAAAGCGGCTTCCATGTCGATCGCTACAAGACGCACAACATCGAGATCGTCGTCGATCGTCTCAAGGCGACGACAAAATCCCGCGCTCGGTTGCGGTCCTCCGTCGAGGCGGCGCTCAACCATGGGGGCGGCGTCGCGATCGTCTTCGACGGCGAGAAGGATCGACTCTTTAGTCGCGACTTCGCTTGTCGGAAGTGCGGCGTAAGCTATCCCGAACCCGCGCCCCACTCGTTCTCCTTCAACTCGAAATACGGCGCATGCCCGGATTGCGAGGGGCTGGGCGTCAAGAAGACGTTCGATCCCGCGCTCATCGCGCCCGATCTCGACAAGTCGATAAATCAAGAGGGACTCGCCGCGCTCGGCAAACCGCGCGACGTGTGGATCTATAAACAAATCGAGGCGGTCGCCGACCATCTCGGCTTTACGTTCGACGACAAACTCGGCGACCTAACCGAGGAACAACGCAAGGTCCTTTTCTTCGGCTCGAAGGAAAAGATCCCGTTCAAATACCGCTACGGCGGCGGTTCCT
Organism: Ignavibacteriales bacterium; assembly: GCA_014727845.1. GTDB lineage: Bacteria > Bacteroidota > Ignavibacteria > Ignavibacteriales > Ignavibacteriaceae > WJMR01. The sequence goes on along the minus strand of WJMR01000314.1, from coordinate 12,035 downwards.
CGGTCGGCTACAAGCATCGCTTCAACGGCGTCGTCGGCTATCTCCGCCACTACTACGAGACGACCTCCTCGAATAAGGTGCGCGAGTGGACGGAATCCTACATGACCGCCTCGACGTGCGAGACGTGCGGCGGCGGTCGGCTGAAGCCCGAATCGTTGGCGGTCTTGTTCGGCGGTAAGAACATCGCGGAGATCTCGTCGCTTTCTCTCGAACGCGCTGCGGAGTTCTTCAAGAAAACGAAGCCGACGGGATCGCGGGCGGCGGTGGCGAAACCGATTCTTAAAGAGATTACGTCGCGGCTGGATTTCCTCCTCAACGTCGGGTTGGACTACCTCTCCCTTGAGCGCGGCGCGCGAACGCTCTCGGGGGGCGAGTCCCAGCGAATCCGATTGGCGACGCAGATCGGCGCGCAACTCTCCGGCGCCCTCTACGTGCTCGACGAGCCGAGCATCGGGCTGCACCAGAGCGACAACGTGAAGCTCATCAATTCGCTTAAGCGTCTCCGCGATCTCGAGAACACGATCATCGTCGTCGAGCACGACAAGGAGACGATCGAAAGCTCGGACTACCTCGTCGATCTCGGTCTCCACGCGGGCGAGCACGGCGGCGAGGTGTGCGCGGCGGGGTGGACGAGCGAACTGCTCGCGGAGCGCAACGGCGTCGAATCCCTCACGCTCGACTATATGCGCAACCTCCGACGCATCGAGTATCCCGACAAACGACGCGACGGCTCGGGAAAATTCATCGAACTGCTCGGCGCGCGCGGCAACAATTTGAGGAACGTCGATCTCAAACTCCCCCTCGGCACACTCGTCGCGGTTACGGGCGTCAGCGGATCGGGCAAGTCGTCGCTTTTCAACGAAACGCTCGTCAAGATTCTAACGACGAAACTCTACCGCTCGAAAACCCCGCCGCTCGACTACCGCGAGATCAAGGGAATCGATCACATCGACAAGGCGATCGAGATAGACCAAGCGCCGATCGGCAGAACCCCCCGCTCGAATCCGGCGACCTACACGGGCGTCTTCACCTTTATTCGCGACCTCTATTCCTCGCTTCCCGAGTCGAAGATGCGAGGATATCGCCCCGGACGCTTCAGCTTCAACGTGGCGGGCGGAAGATGCGAGGAATGCGGCGGCGACGGGATGAAAAAGATCGAGATGAACTTTCTGCCCGATGTGTACGTCACGTGCGACGTCTGCAAGGGGCGGCGCTATAATCGGGAGACGCTCGAGGTTCTCTACAAGCGCAAGTCGATCGCCGACGTCCTCGATATGACCGCCGACGAGGCGTTCGAGTTTTTCGAGGATCTCCCGCGCATCCGACGCAAGCTCGAGACGATTAAGCAGGTCGGACTCGGCTATATACGACTGGGGCAGCAATCCCCCACCCTCTCGGGGGGCGAGGCGCAGCGCGTGAAGTTGGCGACCGAGCTCTCGAAGGTCGGTACGGGTAAGACGATCTACTTCCTCGACGAACCGACGACGGGGCTGCACTTCGAGGATGTGCGCGTCCTTATGGTGGCATTAAATCGTTTGGCGGATAAAGGGAACACGGTGGTGGTGGTCGAGCACAACCTCGACGTAATTAAGCAAGCCGACTGGGTGATCGACCTCGGTCCGGGCGGGGGCGAACGCGGCGGCGAGATTGTGGCGGAGGGAACGCCGGAGACGGTCTCAAAAAACAAGCGGAGCGTGACGGGCGAGTTCCTTAAACGAGAACTCGACGCCTCGAAGAATTAGCGCTATTCGGGGTCGATTCGTTTCGAGGGATCCAACCCCGCCTCTCGGTCGCGCGCGTCGCGCCTCCCCTCTTCGCGCTTCACCAGATACCCTTGCACAATCGCCGCGACCGCCGTCGCGATCGCCTCGTCGATTGGACCGGGTAAATTCGGGACGAAGTAATAAACGACGAGCAGTAGCAGGGGCCACATCCGCTTAATCGTTTCGTAGGGCGCGGAATCCCGGAGCGCCATCCATCCGCCGAGCGCCAGCGCGACGACAAAGCCGACGACGCCCGCCGCAAGGTAGAGAATTGAGGAACCGATCAGCGCCAACCAATCGGCTTCGCCGACGGGCTTCGAGACGTTCCACACCAAATAGACGCCGATGGCGAGAAACGCGACCGAATATCCGAGAACGAGGAGCGCGCCCCACAGAACGCCGTTTGGGAGTTTCTTCTTCATCGTATCGTCTTTCTCTTCATAATGTTGTCCCGTCGCCGAATGTAACGAATTCCCACTCGGTTCGCAATGTCGCGTAAAGATATAATACGGGCGATATCTTGCATGTTGCAAAAAAAAGAATTAGAATAGCGGCGTTCAACCCATTTAATAATCGCAAAGGGCGAACGGATTTAAGTTTAACGTTCCGACCGCGCGGGGCGCGTACGATTCGGAACGAGACAATTTAGGAAGCGTATCCCTCATTAAATCCAAGGAGTAAGCGATATGAACACCCAGTTATCGATTGGCGGGATTATCCAGAATGGAATCCAAATCGGGCTGAAGAATTTCGTTTCTTTGATTCTTGCGGTCATCCTGTTTGGACTCACCTTCTGGATTCCTTATCTCAACATCGGAACGTTCATCGCGATGAACGCGTTGGTCGTGATGATGGCGAAGGACGGCACGTTTTCGCCGACGGAGATTTTCGACGCCAAGTATCGGAAGAATTTCGGGGAGTTTTTCCTCCTCCTCGGCTTCATTTTCATGGGCGTAATGGCGTCGTATATCACCATCATCGGTCCGTTGGTTCTCGGCATCGCCTGGATGCTCGCCATTCCGTTGTTCTTGGATAAGGATATGGACCCGCTGAAAGCCATCCGCGTAAGCAACAAACTCACCTATGGCCACAAGTGGACCATCTTCCTCGCGCAAATCGTCATTTTCGTCGGCTTCGCCGTCGTCGTGGCGATCTTCCAAGCCATCAACGAGACGCTCGGCATGATCATCCTGCTGATTCTCTACATCCTCTTGTTCCCCGTTCTGCTGGGTATGCAAGCGTACGTCTATCGCGAGCTCTCGCAAGGCGCCGACCAAGCGATGCAGGAAGTTCAGCAATAATTATTACTCCCTCCGATTTTACGCCGCCGGTCGGTCTCTCCGATCGGCGGTTTTTTTACGCGGTTGCGTCTTTGTCGGAGTTCGACTTTTTCCGCTTGAGCTGCAACGGTTTGGCGGGGTTCGTCGGCGCGCCGATTTTCATCGCGTAGGAGTTCCGATTCGCGACGTCCTCGTCGGTAACGAAATAGCAATCGAGTATTCCCTCCTCGAAGAAGGCGCCGTTACGGAGGAAGTTGATTTCCGCGAGACACTTGCTCCAACCGTCGAACCAGAGTTCGGCTTGGCGACGTTTCTCGGCGTCGCCGTCCACATGGATGATGAGATCGATGTCGCTGTCGTTCCGCGCGATGGCGTTCTTCGACGATCCGAAGATGTACATCCCCTTAATACCGAATTTATCGGCGTCCACCCTCGCGGCGAGCCGCGCCGCCATCCGATAGCGCCACTTCCACTCTTCCTCGCGGTCGCGATTCGCGCCGGCTACGGGCGCGTGGCGAACGGCGTCGGGTAGGTCGGCGTCGTCCGAGGCGGCGTCGGGAGGCGCAAGGAGAGCTATCGCCTTATCCTCGTCGGCGTTGAGCAGCACGCGAAGAATCATCCCGTCGGTTTCCTCTTGCACGTCGATGACCTTCACCGCCTTGCCGACCCCCGCCTCCTCGTATTCCGGCAACAACCGCGCAAAGGCGTCCCGCGTTCTTGTGAAGAAATCGTCGTTGAAGAACGTACCCTCGTCGTCGGGATAGAGCGGCAGGTAGCGGATGCTCGCCTCGACTAAATCCTGGAAGAAGTGCGTGCCGAAGGAGAGATCGGGAACGTATCCCCCTTTCTTTCGCGCTATCTCGACGAGCATCGCCGTGTTGTTAATATCCGAATATTTGACGTTTACGCCGAGCTTCACATCCCCCCTGCTCCCCCACCGCCCCGGTCCCATAAGAATAAACCGACGACGAGGAAGCATATTGTTCAGCCGCCCGACCGCCTCGCCCACCATATCGAGCGTCTTCAAATCCTCGATCTTTCCATACTCGTCGGGATCGACGTACACAATGTGGGAGATTTCCGGCATCCTTCCGTTGGAGACGAATCGATCGGCGGTAAAGAGCGTTCGCTCCTTCGGCGTGTCGGCGGGTATTTCGTCGCCGACGTCGCGCGTCGTAAAACTTTGAGGTCGGCATTGGAGCAGATAGAATTGCTTCCCGTCCGAGGCGAACTCGATATCGACGGGCGTGTTGAATTTCTCTTGAAGCGCGCGGAGAATTTCGTGAATCTGCTTGACGAAGCTCGTCTCGTTGCGCAACCCTTCGAACGTGACAAAGAGATCGTCGTGCTCGAAATCGACGTCGAAAAGCGAGGGACGTCGGAGCATCCCGTTCCGGTAGTTCGAAACGACGTTTTCGATCGCGGGGTAGCGCTCGCCATAATCGCGGATGATGTCGCGCACGTCCACCGTTTCGAAGCGATTGGTTTCGAGATTGATGACGTCCGCCTTCTTCGGCGAATAGCGCGCCTGCTCTTCGGCGGCGACGTTGACGCGGAGGTTGGGTCTTCCGGGCGCGATGAGCGTCGGGTAATCGTCGCCGAGGCGATCGACCGCGCGCGTGCCCAAGCCGGGCACCAGCCGCACCAATCCGTCCTCTCGCTTAATGCGCGGCGACCAACGGAACTCGTTGTTGCTGAAGGCGACGCCCGCGAACGAGGGCATAAAATACTTCCCGATCCGATTGCCGACCACCTCCATCACCATAATGCCCATCTCCTCGTGGAAGTCGAGCAAGCCGCGTTCGGCGCGATATTCAATCGCGTCGGGGCAGAACGTCGAGGCGTACACCTCCGCGATCGCGTCGGTCAGCTCGGCGAGCCGCTCGCGTTTCGTGCCTTGGTTGGCGAGGAAAAGACTCTTGTATTTTCCGGAGAACGCCGCGCCAACCTGATCCTCCAACAGACTGCTACTCCTGACGACGATCGGCGTGTGCCCGAAGTCGTCCAGCATCACCGAAAGCCCTTTGACGATGTCGGGCGGGAATTCCGAGTTCTTAAAGACCTGCACGGTGTGCGGATAGGTGAGCCGTACCTCGTCAACGTCCTTGTATTTCATTTCAAGGATTTCTTCGAGGTTGTTGTATTGGATGAACTCGAGGATACAGTCGGAGGTGAGATGCCACGTGCGCGGCACTTTAATCGGGAACTCGGCGTCGAGCAAGCTCGCGGATTTATCCAGAATATGTCGCGCCAAAAACACGCCGCTACTCTTCCCGCCGAGCTTGCCGTGGCTTGCGGGCAGGAAGATCATCTTGTCGATGAGGTTGTAGAAGTCGGTGAGCTTTACGTAATCCTTGGCGATGCTGATATAGTTAAGGTCTTCGGTGAAGAAGCGACGCAGAAGCGAGACGCGCATATTCTTAATAGTCGAGGGCGAAAGCTCGACCTTCTCGGGCGCCATATGGTAGAACTTGCGTATCGCCTCGCTGATATCCGACAGCGAAGTGGAGGCGGATTCGAGGGAACGGATGAGCGAGCCGCTCTTATCCTGCTTTATCCACATCTGCATCTTGGCGAGTATCTCGTCGTCGTTGAGGTACTCGTTGGCGAGCGAGAGAATCGTGTCGATGTATTCGTCGTAGTTGTTGATGAGCTTCTTCTTGAGCGGACGGTTTTCGTCCGCGGCGACGCCCTCGGCGTCCTTCAGCTCGATGCTCGATTGACGAAGCAGGAGCTCGGCGTCCTCGACGCCCTTCCAACAAAGCTCGTGGAGAAGCTTGCGGAGGATGCGCATAAAGAGCGAGGGATCGGTTTTGCGGAGCATATCGGCGGCGATGCGCCACTCGGCGATCGAGTTGCGCGTTATTCGGTCGCGCACCCGTTGAAGATCGTGGAAGACCGTCTTAAGATTTTGGTAGAGTATGTAGTGCGCCAGCCGATCGACGACGGTTCGGAGGAGCTTGACCTCTTCTTCGAGGAAGGGACCGACGTCGGCTTGGGGCATCTCCTCGAGATAGACGACGACGATCTCCCCGACCCGCTTCTCCTGCACGACGATCGGTTCGACCAGGCGCCAATCGACGTCCGCGTAATTCGGCGTCTGATAGTTCTGATCGAGATACGTCAAGCTCGCCGCGCAAACGCTCGGATATTGCCACCCGGGCGGTATCGCGTTGACGACGTCCGTCAATTTCTGCTCGAAGGAGACGGCGTCGTTGTTGAGTCGTTCCTCGATTCGATAGAGACAGTTGAGCTCTTTGGTGCGTTCCTGTAGCTCGTACACCAATCGATCTATCGGTTTATTGGAGGTCGTCATCGCTTTCGCCCTCGGTTCGCGAGCGGAGTCGCGGTAATAAAATAAGAGACGGAAACCCGAGAGTTCCCGTCTCCGTATGTCGAGATTGTCTCGTCGCGGATCACGCCCAGGCGCGGTCCTTGCACGCTTGCGCCACGCGCTTAACGGCGATCACGTAGGCGGCGTCGCGCATAAAGAGATCGCGCTTCTTCGCCAACTCGTGCACTTCGTGGAACGCGGAGGTCATCTTCGTGTCGAGCCGTGTAAGCGTCTCCTCCTTCTCCCAGAAATAGTTCATATTGCACTGCACCTGCTCGAAGTAGCTACAGGTTACGCCGCCGGCGTTGGCGAGGAAATCGGGGATAACGTACACGCCCCGCTCCTCGAGAATAGCGTCGGCTTCGGGCGTGGTCGGTCCGTTGGCGCCTTCGGCGACGATCTTCACGCGGTCGGAGACTTTCTCGACCGTCGTCTTGTTGATCTGGTTCTCGAGCGCGGCGGGGATGAGGATATCCACGTCTTGTTCGATCCATGCGTCGCCGTCGAGAACTTCGTAGCCGAGCGATTGCGCTTTTTCCTTATCGACGCCGCCGAAACGGTCGGTGATTCTCTGCAGCTCTTCGAGATCGACGCCGACGTCGCGGCGGAACGCGTAGGATTTCTGATCCTGCTGATCCCAGCTGCTGACGCATACGACCTTCCCGCCGAGTCGTTGATACAACTGAATGGCGTATTGCGATACGTTGCCGAAGCCCTGCACGCTCGCGAAGGTTTCCTCGGGTTTAACGTTCATCAACTTCAGCGCCTCGCGGATGGTGTACACCACGCCGTATCCCGTCGCCTCGGTTCTTCCGAGCGAGCCGCCCATCCCGACGGGCTTGCCCGTAATGAATCCGGGATATTTCGCGCCGGAGATCGCCTCGAATTCGTCGAGCATCCAGAGCATATGCTGCGGGCTGGTCATCACGTCGGGCGCGGGCACGTCGTTGAGAGGACCGACGTCCTTCGCCAACTGGCGCACCCATCCTCGGCAGAGGAGCTCCTGCTCGCGCATGCTTAAGTTGTGGGGATCGCAAATAACGCCGCCCTTGCTGCCGCCGAGCGGGATGTTGACGACCGAACACTTCCAGGTCATCCACATCGCCAAAGCGCGCACCGTATCGACGGTTTCTTGCGGGTGGAATCGGATGCCGCCTTTGCCCGGTCCGCGCGCGTCGTTGTGTTGCACGCGAAATCCGCGAAAGACTTTTACTTTGCCGTCGTCCATATGGACGGGGATGTTAAAGTGATACTCGCGCATCGGTTGACGGAGAATGTCTCGAACGCTTTCCTCCAATTGGAGGATGTCGGCGACTTTATCGAATTGCGCTTGCGCCATCTCGAAGGCGTTGAATCCGCTGGTTGCCATAGGTGTCCTCGATACCGGAAATAACTGTCGAATAGTCGTCCGTCGGAGGGGCGTCGAGGCGGTTTCGCTTCCCCGCTCTTATCGCCGACGACGGGCGATTTGTTTATCGTTTGTTAAAATAGAGAAAGGGGAAACGAAGGTCAACGGGGCGAAACACGATTTTGTTTCGACCTTGCGAGACGCGGGTTTCGTGGAATCGAACGGGGAATAAATTGGGGCGAAACGCCTACGCTTCGACGTCCACGTCGGCGACCAATCGTTTGACGTCCAACAGACTGACGAGTCGCTCGTCGAGCTTGCCGACGCCCGAGATATACGCCGCCTCTTTCCGCACCACGATCGACGGGGGCGGCTCGACGACGTCCGACGAAAGACGCAAGACTTCGGTGACCTGATCGACGATCAACCCCATCGTCTTCCCCTCCTCGTCCACGACGATCACGCGCGTTTTGTTGTCGTAGTCGATCTCCTCCATCCCCATTCGTTGGCGGAGCGAGAGAACGGGAATGACCGCGCCGCGCAGATTGATCACGCCTTTTACGTATTCCTCCGCGTTCGGGATCGGCGAGATCTCGGGCATCCGATTGATCTCCTGCACCTTCAGTATCTCGACGCCGAACTCCTCGTCGCCGATTTGAAAACCGACCAGCTGCAGAACGTCGCCGGCCTCTTCTTTCTTTTTCGTGGATTCTTGCATCGCGTCGGTTCCGTTTTTGTCATGGATACGAAAGGTATTAAATCCCGCGAAGGAACGCAACGCGGTTGCGATTGAGCTCGCTTATGCGGAAATTAGGAAACTATCCCGACGTTCAACCGACGAGCGCGGCGCGGAATCCGCGTCTTGTCCTATTATAATAGAGAATCGAAAGGTTCCCCTATGAAACTCGCGACGACAATCGCCTTGATAACGTTAGCGGCTACCGCGCTCGCCCAGAGCGCAAACCCGATCGAGTACACGCCCGCCGACGCGCGCGTCAAGGGCTACGAGCGACGACTCGATATGCAAGAATCTTCCCTACTCAAAAACGTCGAGTTCCGCTCCGTCGGTCCGACGGTGATGAGCGCGCGCGTTACCGACCTCGCCGTCGATCCCGACGATCCGACTCGCTTCTACGTCGCCTACGCGTCGGGCGGCGTGTGGAAAACGACGAACAACGGGCAATCCTTCACACCGCTGTTCGAGGGACTCGCCTCGATGACCGTCGGCGACATAGCGGCGCATTGGGACTCGGGAACGCTCTACGTGGGAGCGGGCGAGAACAACTCCAGCCGCTCCTCCTACGCGGGCACGGGCGTCTATAAAACCACCGACGACGGCGAAACATGGGAATGGCTCGGATTGGCGGAAACCCACCGCGCGGGCAGAATAGTTATCCACCCCGACGATCCCGACGTCGTTTGGTACGCCGCCGCCGGACACCTCTACTCCGATAATCCCGAGCGCGGCGTCTATAAAACCACCGACGGCGGAAAAACATGGCGCCACACGCTCTTCGTGGACGTAAAAACCGGCGCGATCGATCTGGTCGCCAATCCGAACAACCCCGACGAACTCTACGCCGCGATGTGGACGCGGGAGCGACGCGCCTGGAATTTCGTCGAAAGCGGCGAGGGTTCGGGAATCTATAAATCCGCCGACGGCGGCGAGACGTGGACGCTCGTCACCGACGAGGCGAGCGGCTTCCCGACGGGCGAGGGCGTCGGAAGAATCGGTCTCGCGCTCTACGACGACGGCGAGCGGAACTTCGTGTACGCCTTCCTCGACAATCAATACCACCGCGAAGAGGAGGAGAAGGAGACCTTCGCCGTAACCAAGGATATCCTCCGCGATATGAGCGTCAAAAAATTCCTCGAGCTGGACGACCAAGAGATTAACAACTTCCTCGACCGCGAGAGCTTCCCGAAAAAATACAACGCCGCGGAAATTAAGGAGCAAGTCCGCAAAGGAGAGATCGGACCGCTCGCGTTGGTCGAGTATCTCGAGGACGCCAACCGCCAACTCTTCGACGTGCCCGTCATTGGCGCGGAAGTCTATCGCTCGACCGACGGGGGCGAGTCGTGGACGCGGACGCACGAGGACTACATCGACGATATGGTCTATAGCTACGGCTACTACTTCGGCGAGATCCGCGTCGCCCCCTACGACCCCGATAAACTCTACATCACGGGCGTCCCCCTCCTCGCCTCCGAGGACGGCGGCGCGACTTGGCGCTCGCTCGTCGAAGACAACGTCCACGTGGATTTCCACGCCCTCTGGGTCGATCCCGAATACGAAGGTCGCTTAATCGTCGGCGACGACGGCGGCGTCAACATCTCCTACGACGACGGCGAAACGTGGATCGCCGCGAACTCCGCGCCCGTCGGGCAGTTCTACACCGTCGCCTACGATATGGATTCCCCCTACAACATCTACGGCGGCTTGCAGGATAACGGCGTCTGGTTCGGTCCCTCCACTTACTCGGCGAGCAAGGCGTGGCACATCACGGGCGACTATCCGTACGACAAGATTATGGGCGGCGACGGCTTCCAAGTGCAAGTCGATTTCCGCGACAACACGACCGTCTATACGGGATTCCAGTTCGGACACTACTACCGCGTCAATAAGCTGACGAAGAAATCCGACTACATCACCCCGAAGCACGAACTCGGCGAGCGCCCCTATCGGTGGAATTGGCAAACGCCCATCCACCTCTCGCGCCACCACCAAGACATCCTCTATATGGGATCGAACAAGCTCCACCGCTCGATGGACAAGGGCGAGAGTTGGTTTACCAATCCGCGCGACTTAACCGCGGGCGGCGCGAAGGGCAACGTCCCCTACGGCACGCTGACGACGATCGACGAGTCGCCGTTGCGCTTCGGATTGATCTATACGGGTAGCGACGACGGTAAGATTCACGTCTCGACCGACGCGGGCGAATCGTGGCGGGATATCTCCGACGGGCTCCCCTCCCCCTATTGGGTAACGCGCGTCGCCGCCTCCCACCACGACGAGGCGACGGTATATGTTTCGCTCAACGGCTATCGGTGGGATAACTTCGAGGCGCTCGTCTTCCGTTCGACCGACTATGGCGCGACGTGGACGCGGATCGGCGAGGACTTGCCGCTCGAACCCGTTAACGTGGTGAAGGAAGACCCCGAGAACGAGCGCGTCCTCTACGTCGGAACGGACCACCTCGTGTACGTCTCGCTCGACGGAGGCGAAACGTTCCAAGCGATGGACGGCGGATTGCCGCACGCGCCCGCGCACGATCTGGTCGTGCATCCGCGCGAGAAGGACTTGATCGTCGGCACGCACGGTCGCTCGATCTACGTCGCCGACGTCGAATACCTCCCAAAACTGACGCCCGAGATTCTCGCCAAACCGCTCCACTTCTTCGAGCTCGGCGAGCGGACGTGGTCGGACGGTTGGGGCAATCGCGGCTGGGGCTGGAGCGATCCGAACGAACCGACGATCAATCTCGTGGTGTACGTCGAGCGCGCGAGCGAAGCGACGGTGCGCGCGACGGGCGACGATATGACGCTCCGCGAATTTGACGTGAGTCTCGACGCGGGTTTGAACTTCGTCGAGTTTGATTTCACGATCGACGCAAACGCCGCCGACGCCTACGCCGAGGCGATCGAAGAGCGACTCGCCGACGAGGAGATCGTCGTTAAACCGTCCGACAACGGAAAGACGTACCTCCGCCCCGGCGACTACGAGATCGTCGTCGAGACGACGGACGCCTCGGCGTCGAACGCGCTGAAGATCAAGCGGCCTACGAAATCCAAACGCGGCGAATAGCGACCGTTACGGTCTCGTTGTTTCGGGGAAGGGAGACGCGCTCGTCTCCCTTTTTCTTTGTTATTGTTTGCGGAATTCTTATTTTCCTTACCCGAATCCCCGACGCGTTCGACGACGTTCACACCCGCACGGGGGCAAAGCGAGGCGGAATCGGGGCGATTATCGAACGGATTTCTTTTACCATAAGCACACGGGCATGGCATGAAGCTCACTAACCGATTTTTTAGCGGAATCGCGCTATTCGTCGTCGTCGCGGCGTTTTCGAGTGTCGCGTGGGCGCAGAACGCGTCCGTCTCGATCACCTCGATGGTCGTCGGGGAAACGAACGTATTAGAAAGCGGATCGGCGCCCTTCACGTTCGACGAAGACGCGGACGTCGCGATCTCCTACGAGTTCGAAGGCGAGGCGACGGGCGTCGTCACGAAAATCAACGGCGAGGTCCGCGATAGAATCGAGCCGCCCGACGCTTCGGGCGAGATTCCGATGAAAGCGCTCGATCCGGGCG
>WJMR01000313.1 GCA_014727845.1 Ignavibacteriales bacterium | reverse complement strand
GGGAAGGCGCGACCGCCGAGGTGAATAGTGAAGACGAGCGGCGCCTCCGCCTCCCGCGCGATCCACTCGCCCAAGAACGCCCCGATAAAACCGACGACGATGGAGAGAAGGCAACCCGAGTGCGAATACCCCGCCAGCGCTCTGCCGACCGAACCCGCGATCGAGGCGACGAGCAATAACACAAGAAATTCTATGAGCGTCATACGAATCCCAAATGAGTGAGGACTTCCGGCGCAAAATACCAAACGGTTCGGAAATCCGAAAGCGGTTCGATATCGTCGCCGCGTTTCGTATCTTTGCGGAATTATCGGCGAACACTCACAAGTAAACAGAACACTATGGAAATTGTCGCGCTCGTTCTCGGGGGCTTGCTAATCGCCGTCGGATTCGTCGGATGCGTCGCGCCCGTGTTGCCCGGTCCGCCTTTGGCGTACGTCGGCTTGCTCGTGGCGAGGTTCGTCGCGCCCGAGTCGGTCGGGTGGACGTGGGCGCTGATCCTCCTCGCGGTCGTCGTCGTCGCGCAGCTGCTCGACTATGTGTTGCCGATATTCGGGGCGAAGAAGTTCGGGGCGACGAGTTACGGCGTGTGGGGAAGCGTGATCGGGATGCTCGTCGGAATTCCGTTCATCCCGCCGATCGGTATGGCGATTGGAACGTTTGCGGGCGCGGCGGTCGGCGAGATGATCGCCGGCAAGAGCGAGTCGGAGGCGTTACGCGCCGGGCTCGGCACGTTTATCGCCACGATGGCGACGATCGTGCTGAAGCTCGTCGTAGTCGCCGTCGTCGCGGGTTTTTACGTCGCCGTCGTTTGGAACTACGCGGCGACGTAACGGCGTTATGGAAAGAGCAAAACAAAAAGGGCTATGGAGTAACGCGCGCGACGCATGGCGCGAGGCGCTCGGCTCGAAGCGGTATCGGTGGATATTCCTTTTCTCGGCGATCTTCTTCGCCGCCTCGAACTATCTGCTCGTGCACGTCCTCGCCTTCAGCGAGCTCCGCGACGGCGGGGAGTTCCGCGATCCGTTCCTCTCGCTCTTCGACCCGATCGACATTACGTGGTTCACCTTCGTCGTCACCTACGCCGCCACCGCGACGATCGCCGTCTATCTTCTCTTGCGACCGAAGCGATTCGTTTTTGGGATGCAGGCGTACGCGTGGATGGCGATATTCCGCGTCTGGGCGATCTACTTTCTGCCGCTCGATCCGCCCGAAACGATCCTCCTTCTCGACGACCCGTTTACCCAGGCGTTCGGCAGCGGCGTCATCATCACGAAGGACCTCTTCTTCTCCGGGCACACCTCCACGGCGTTCCTCTATTTCCTCTTGTCGGATCGTCGGGATTTGCGGTCGTACTTCTTGGCGAGCGGGATCGTCGTCGGCGCGTGCGTGCTACTCCAACACGCGCACTACACCATAGACGTGATCGCCGCGCCCTTCTTCAGCTACGCGGCGTATCGCCTAACGGTTCTCTATGATCGGGAGTTTTTCGGAATCCGCGAGACGTACGAACGCTACTAAGCGCTACCGGCCGAGCGCCGCCTTCAACGCTTTGACGTGCGCGGGCGTGGTGCCGCAACACCCCCCGACGACGTTGGCGCCCGCCTCGACCATTTTCGGAACCACCTTGGCGACGAACTCGGGCGTTTCGGGATAGACGACGCGATCGCCTTCGGCTTGCGGCATGCCCGCGTTGGCGTGCACGAGTATCGGCGTATCTCCGGCGGCGGCGCGTATCGAGGCGATGATCTCGACCATCTTCTCGAATCCGTTGCCGCAGTTCGTCCCCACCACGTCCGCGCCGGCGGCGAGCGTCGCGCGAACCATATCCTCGGGCGAGACGCCCGTCATCGTCTTGAAGGAGCCGTCTTGTTGCGGCTCGAACGTGAACGTGCAGGCGACCTCGAAATCCGTGTTCTCCTTAATCGCCTTAATCGCCGTCTCCGCCTCGTCGATCGCGTAGAACGTTTCGACGACCACCGCGTCCGCGCCGCCTTTCTCGAACGCGAGCGCCTGCTCTTTGAACGAGTCGTAGAGCTCTTGCTCGGTCACGTCCCCCATCATCAGGAATTTCCCCGTCGGCCCGATCGACCCGAGGACGAAGCGATCCTCGCCCGCCGCCTCGCGGGAGATACGCGCCGCCGCCTCGTTCAGCTCGAACGCGCGGTCCGCCAAGTTGTACTGCGCGAGCTTCAGGCGGTTGCCCCCGAAACTGTTCGTCTCGATCATGTCGCTACCCGCCTCGATATAGGCGGCGGCGACTTCGCGTACCTTGTCGGGGTTTGTCGCGTTCCAAAGCTCGGGACACTCGCCCGCCTTCAATCCCTTCTCATAAAGCATCGTGCCCCACGCGCCGTCGGAAACGAGCGTTTTACCGCTTCGCAGGGCGTCCAATAGACTCTTCATCTCTTCCTCGCTTCTTAAGCCGTAGAAAAATTGGGCGTGTCCGACAAAAATAATATACTGTAAGTTAACGTTTTCTTGTTTGCGATTGAAATAATAAAGGATAGGCATGGCGAAGTCGCACCCCGTTCGCGCGTTCGTAAACGCGAACGTTTATCTCGGCGACGGCGAGCGAGCGGAGGCGTTCGCGACCGCGGCGTCGAGATTCATCTACGTCGGGAGCGACGAGGAGGCGAAGTCCCTCTATGCGCGCCGCGGCGGCGAGTTAATCGATCTCGAAGGCGCGTTCGTTCTACCGGGGATAATCGACGCGCACGCGCACGTGGCATACGGGGGCGCGCATGTGCGTAACTTAAATTTGAGCGGCGCGGATTCCCGCGAGGCGTTTATCGCCGCCGTACGGAAATACGCCGCCGAGCGGAGCGGATGGATCAAAGGATCGGGATGGACCGAAGCGCGGTGGGGCGGCGCCCCCGCGCCGGATAAGTCGTGGCTCGACGAAGCGGCGCCCGACCGACCCGCGCTTCTCTATCGGATGGACTTCCACACCGCCGTCGCCAACTCCAAAGCGCTCGAGCTGGCGCGCGTAACCGACGAGACGCTCGACCCGGACGGCGGATCGATCGACCGCGACGCGTCGGGCGAACCGACGGGGATCTTGCGCGACAAGGCGATCGAAATGGTCGAGTGGGCGATACCCGAACCGACCGAAGAGGAGACTATGGCGGACGTCCGAGCCGGGCTCGCCGAAGCCGCCCGCAACGGCGTTACCGCGATACACGACATCTCGACTCCCGCCCACTTCGGCGCCCACCAACTCTTGAGCGAACGCGGCGAACTTACCGCGCGAATCTACGCCCGCTACTACCTCGAACACGCGCGCGCCTTGGCGGACGCGGGGATTCGCGGAGTCTTCGGCGACGAGTATTTGAAAATAGGCGGCGTAAAGGCGTTCGCCGACGGCTCGCTCGGCGGCGGTTCCGCCTGGCTCTTCGACGCCTACGAGGACGACCCGACGAACATGGGCATTCCCGCCGACGTCGTCGTCAACGGGTTGCTCGAACGCTCCGCCGTTAAGTACGACCGACGCGGTTTGCAGTTCTCCGTACACGCCATCGGCGACCGCGCCAACGCATGGACGCTCGACCTACTCGAAAAACTCGAGCACGTCAATCTCCGAGAAAACCGTCGCTTCCGAATCGAACACGCGCAACATCTCCGACCCAAAGATATCAAGCGGATCGCCGCGCTCGGCGCCGTCGCCTCCTGCCAGCCCTATCATTTGGCGGAGGACGGCTTGTTCGCCGAGAAGAAGATCGGCGCCAATCGTCTTCGCTCGATCCTCCCCCTCCGCTCGCTAATCGACGCTGGCGCGCGCGTCGCCTTCGGCAGCGACTTTCCCGTCGTGACGATGAATCCGTTCAAAGGTATGAAGGCGGCGACGACGCGACAAACGCTCGACGGACGATACCCCGACGGTCTCGCGCCCGAGGAGAAGATCACGCTCGACGAGGCGATCGCGGGCTACACGATAGGCGCCGCCTACGCCGCGTTCGACGAGCGACGGATCGGCTCCATTACCGAAGGGAAACTCGCCGACTACGTCGTACTCGACCGCGACCCGTTCGCGATCGAGCCGCACGATCTCGACAAGATCCAAGTCCTAAAAACCGTCGTGGGCGAGCGCGTCGTTTACGAGGCCTGAGCCGCGCGGTCCTTGCGCTTCTTGAAGAAGTAGTAGATCGGCGCGCCGCTCGCTATCAATCCACCCGCCGCCAACGCGCCCCCCGTCGGATACGCGACGAACGTGCCGTAGGCGATGTAGAGTTGAACGGCGATCGACGCGGTCGCCATCGCCCCCCACCAACGCGCCTTGTAGGTCGGTTTGTAATCCTCGCGTTTCCGCAACCAAAAGATCGCGCCATACACTAAGGCGTTCTGGAGAACGTAAGAGAGCGTGAAGTAGCCGAGCAGGTCGTCGATGTCCCCGATCAAAAAGAGGACGATAGCGAACGCCGCCTGCACCACGATCGAGTAGTGCGGCGTGAAATACTTCGGGTGGAGCTTGCCGAAGGAGTCGAAGAAGAGTTTGTCGCGCGCCATCGCGTACTCGAGGCGCGGCTGCGTCGCCATGCACGCGTTGAGCACGCCGAGCATCGAGACGAAGACGACGAAGTAGAAGACGCCGCCGGCGTATTCGGCGAAAAAGTCGAGGTAGAGGAACGGGTTGACGAACTCGTCGGGACCGACGGCGATCAACTCGTCGAACGGCACAATCGCCGCGGTTCCCAAGTTGATCAGCACGTAGGCGATCATCACGAAGAAGATCGAACCGACGAGCGCGCGCGGGAGGTTTTTATCCGGCGCCTTTACCTCGCCCGCCATATAGAGGATGTTGAGGAATCCCGCGTACGCCCAGAGCGTCGCCGCCATGCCGGCGGTAACGATGTAGAACGGATCCGCCGCCGCTTCGCTCTCGAAGATCGGTTCGGCCGCGAGGTTGCCCGAGCCGAGGAAGAACGCGCCGATGACCACGACGGCGAGGAGGGGGAGGAGCTTGAATATTGTGAGCCCGACCTGCACGTGACCGCCCAGCTTAACGCTCCGATACTGGAGCGCCGCGAAGGCGACGATGAGCAGAGTGGCGAAGAGCCGCGCGTGGAGCGGGTCCGCGAGGGCGGGCATGAAATACGCCGCCGCGGCCGCCGCCGCCAACCCGACGATCGTCAGCGTCGGGGTGTCGCTCGTGAGGAACGCCGTCCACGTGTAGAGGAACGCGAGGAAGGGCGATCCGGCTTTGTGGAGGTAGTAGTAGGGTCCGCCTTGGTTCGGATACGCCGTGCCCATTTCGGCGAGGATAAGCGCTTGGGGTATCCACACCACGCCGCCGAGGAGCCACACGCCCGCCGCCGCCCACGGGCTGCCGGCTATCCGCGCGACGATCGGCAAATTGATAAACACACCCGACCCGATCACCACGCCGACGACGAGCGCGGCGGTTTGGACGAATCCCAACTGGCGAAGCGGCTTGTCGCTCATAAGCGGATCAGTAGGTTCCTTTTTTCAGAATCGTCTCGACCATCGCGACGTAGTTCTCGGTCTTCGCGTAGTCGGGCACGGAGTTGGAGCTACCCGCGCACCAGCCGCCGCCGGGGGCGACGTCCGCGAGGAGCTTCTCGGTCAACGAGATCATCTCCTCCTTCGAGCCGCGCGCGATCACGTCCACCTCGATACCGCCGCAGAGGCACAGCTTGTCGCCGTACTTCGCCTTCACTTCGCGGATGTCCATCGCCTTCGGCTCGATTGGGTGGAGCGCGTTCACGCCGGAGGCGACGATGTCGTCGAGGACGTCCCACAGCAAGCCGTCGGTGTGGTAGATGAACGGAATGCCTCGCTTCTCCGCGTAGGACGCGGCTTTGGCGAGGATGGGGAAAAAGTACTCGCGGAAGAAATCCGGACTGAGGAGGGTGCCCGAGGCGAACGCGACGTCGTCGCTAAGCCAGAGCGCGCCGACCCAATCCATATCGCCCATCGTCTCGAACATCGAGAGAACGATCTCGCCGACCTTATCCGTCAGGGCTTTGACGAGTTCGGGGTCCTCGAAGGTCGTCATTGCGTAAGTCTCGAAGCCCATCAACTCCCACGCGAGCGTGAAGACGTCGCCGTATTGTCCGATCACGCCCATCCCGTCCGGCAGCGCGCCGCGCGCCTCCTCGAAGCGCGAGTAGTCGATATCCTCGATGCGGGGCCAAGGGTAGTTCTCGAAGTCCTCCCACGAGGAGATCACGCCGCCGTGCTCGGGCGCCCATGCGCGGTCGGGCGCGTTGGCGTAGTCGTCGCCGGAATCTTCCACCTTTTGTTCGCCAACCTCGAAGGAGATTTTCGGTTGGATTTTAACGAAGTCGTATCCCATCGAGCGCATGAACTCGGCTTCGTCGGCGACCGACGCGACGGGTCGTCCGAGAATCTCCTCCTTCACGCGCGGGTGAATGCCCAGCTCGATCAGCGGAACGCAATCGGCTTTGCCGCCGAAGAGAGTTTTTGTGAGTCGCTCGAAATTCGGTTCGCGAAGGCGCTCAAACATAGTCGTCCTATTTTAGTTTCGCTAAGGCGATGATTAGCTCTTTATGAATTTGATTAACGTCGCGGTAGCTCGAATGGTTGTTGGCGATAAAAGAGAATGAAATGAGCGCGCCGTTTTGATCCCACACGTAACCGCTGTGGCTGCGCACGTTGCCGATGAGTCCCGACTTGATGCGCGCGTTCTTCTCGATGATCGTGCCGACGCCGAACGTCTTGAAGTAGCCGACGTCGTTCGGATCGCCCGCGACGCTGAGCGAGTTGTAGAAGTCGTCGAAGTAGGGGCGGTTGACGTGCGAGGAAAGCGCGCGCGCCATTATCGTCGGCGTGATCGCGTCGAAGCGCGACAAGCCGCAACCGTCCGAGAGGCGGAGCCCGTCGGCGTTGACGCCGTTCTCCTCGAGGAAGTCCACGAGTAGCGCGACGCCGTTGTCGGTCGTGCCTTTGCCCGAGACGCTCCACGCGATTGTTTTCAGGAGTTGCTCGGTGTAGTGGTTGTTGCTGCGCTTGTTGACGATCGCGGCGACGTCTTTAAGCGGCGGCGATTCGTGCTCGTGGAGCATTGTCGCCGGGTCGCGGTCGATCGGTTCGTCGATGAGCCGAGCCGGTTCGGCGATTGCCACGCCCGCCTCGTTCAAGCGACGTTCGAGATAACGCGCGGCGGAGAGCGCGGGTTCGGGCAGCGACCCTTTGATGGCGAACTCCTCGACGCCCGCGGGGATCGTGCCTCGGAGCGTGGCGGTGTATTGCCCGGGCGCGCGATAGATGTAGCCGTTATCGCCGCTCCCTTTAGGCCCCGTCGTGATGTGGTTCTCGAACTCGAGTCCCGGAACGGGCGGCTCGACGCGGAGAACCTCGGTTGGGTCGCCGACGTTCTCGCCCGGCTTGAGATAGAGGAAGTATAAATTGTCGTGAATCGAGAGCGCGCTTTGGCACGCGCCGTAGTAGTTGCCGAGATCGATCCACGACCAATCGAGCGGAATGGGGATCCGGTCGAACGCCAGATCGTCCGCCACCGCCGCGCCCGCGACGCGTTTGATACCCGCTCGCTTTACGGCGCCGACCCACTCGTCGCCGATCTCCGCGAGCGTGGCGGCGCCTTCGACGGGGACGTTGTTCACCTTCGCCTCGGCCGTGCCGAGCGTCGGGTCGCCTTCGCCGACGATGTGGAGGTCGCCTTGTAAAGTTCCGTCCTCGCCGATCTCTCCCTCGTAATAGAGTCGCGTCGTGTATCGGAATTCGGAGCCGAGGTAGTGGAGCGCCGCCGCGGACGTGAGCGTCTTCAATCCGGAGGCGGGCGCGAGCGCGAAGTGTTCGTTATACTCGACGATCGGTTCGCCCGTCTTCGCGTATTCGGCGTACACGCCCCATTGGGCGAATTGCAACGCCGGTTCGTTCGCGCTCTTCTCGACGAGCGCCTCGATCGATTCGTATTGCGCGAACCCCGTCGCGCATGCCGCGACGAACGCCGCCGCGATCGCAAGCCGTTTCATAGCCGCCTCTCTTTTTTAATGGCGAATATTATCGTCCGACGCCGAAGTAACGGAGCACGGCGTCCATCAGCTCCTCGCGAACGGGCGCGCGCTCGATCGCCTCGAAGGGAACGCCCATCACGAACACGCTCGGAGCGTCTCGGAAGATCGTCGCCGCGCCGTAGTCGTTGTCGGCGTAGCGGAGCGCCTCGAAGCCGCCGTCCTTCGCGGGCATGAGCGCGTCCGGCGCCTCGACGCGGTATCCGTCCTCGCCGAGCGTTGTCCGATAGCGGACGACCAGTCCGTTCGGAAACAACTCGCTCGGTTCGGCGATCGCCGCGCCGGACTTCGATCCGAAGTTTGTCGCGCACGTCGTTCGTAGGCGCTCTTTGGCGAATCGCGACTCGGCGTCGTCGGGATCGTTGAAGATCAGCAAGTCGCTCATCACGTAGGCGCCCGTGAGCATCAGCGAGCCGCCCCCGTCGAGGTACGCCTCGAGGCGTTCGCGGAAGGCGGGCGGATAGCAGCGGAAGCGCTCGCCGTTTACCGAGTCGGCGTAGGGCGTTTGCCACCCCGTCGTCCGCTCCTCCCCGAAGATCACGTCCACGAACGGGTAGTCTCGCAAGTCGATCTCGTCTCGCTCGATCGCCTCGTCGCTCGCGGAGACGAACGATAGACCCGCCGCGCGGATCGCCTCGCCGTGGAGGCGCGGATAGTCGAACTCGTTGCCCGCGACGATCGTCGTCTCGTAGTCGGCGTGGCTCGCGCCATGACCCGAGCGGGCGTTGGTGATAAAGTCGTTGTCGGGATCGAAGTCGTACATCGAGCCGACGTAAGAAAGGTCGCGGATGTACGGCACGCCCTCGTCGTGGAAGTCGGCGAAGCCCGCGAAATTCTCCTTCTCGATTACGGCCGGACCGGCGACGCGATCGAACGCGTTGACGACGAGCGCCGTCGCGCGGCTCTCGGGCGCATAGCATGCGGCGAGCGTTTCCGAGGGGAAGCTCTTGCCGCCCGCGTTGACCGCCTCGACGCGGAAGGAGTGTACGATCCCGGGGTCGAGCGTCTTTTCGTAGCGCGGCTCGCGGACGAGGACGCCGTTGTCGAATCCGCCTCTCTCTATTCGCTCGTACACGATGTAGGCGTCGGGCGTCGCCGAGGGTTCGAGCGGATCGGCGACGGGCGCCCACGTTAAGGTCGCGCGGTCGCCGTCGAGCGTCAGCGCCAAGCCGTCCGGCGCCAAGGGCTGCACGACGGGATCGAAGCCGCGAGCGTCCGCCAAATAGCGAAGCATACCTTTATAGACGGCGCGCGCCGCGTCGAACTTGAAGCGAGGATCGATCGCGAATTTCTGGTCGTACCAATTCTGGTGCGAGAGGAGTTCCAACAAGAGCGAGGGGACGTTGGGCTTCAGCGCCTCGCTATACACCTCGTCCATCAATTGTCGGCGGTTCCAGTCCGGGTCGTATTTGGCGCGGAAGTCGTTGACGATCGTCGTTTGCGCGACGTCGGAGAAGTCGCGACTCGCGAAGCGCGAGAAGCCCGTCGGATAGTCGGTCGCGCCTTCGCCGTCCTCCGTACTGAAGATGGCGAGCGTGCCGATGGTTCCGCCGCGCCGAACGCCCGCGTCGGTGTGGAGCGCGAAGGAGAGATCGACGGGAATGCCGAGCCCCTCGACGTCTCGGTCGCGAACGGGTCCCGCGGGCGCGCCCATCAAGTAGTTGACGTACTCGCCGCGTCCTTGGTAGTCGTCGAAGTAGTCTTTCGTTCCGTCGTTCAGCGAATAAACCAGCGTGTCGGGCATGCCGGCGTATTGCATATAGTAGCGCGCGGCTTCGAGCCATTTGGCTCTGCCGCTCGTGGAGCCGCCCCGTTCGATCACGCCCATTCCGCCGCCGAAGCGAACGACGTCCGCCGAGACGGTCGCGCCCTCGGTCGCGCTCTTATTGGTCAGCTCGACGGCGGCGTTTCCTCCGCGTCGAAACTCGAAGACGCCGAGGGGAACCCAGGTGGAGCCGCCGTAACGTTGATCGACTCGGAAGCGCGTGACGCCGCCCGCGTGATACACCGTGTAGGTCGCGTCGGGCGCGCGGTCGGGCGCGCGGACGTAGGAAATCCACACCCGGTAGGCGCCGTCTTCGGGAATCTCGGGCGTCCAGACGAATCGCGTCGTCGTTGTGGGCGCGGCGGGAACGACGCGGTGCGAGCCGTCCGTGAACGGATTGTGTAAGTCGGGATAGGGGGGCGTTCCGACGGCGAAACCGACGCCGCCTCGGCGCGGGACGAAGGCGGAATCTAAGACCTCCTCTCGGTAGGCGCCCGAAGCGAGGGCGGTCGCGTCGTCGTTGTCGATCACGACTTCGTTGGTTTGCGGGTCGCGCTCGCGGGGCATGTAAATCTCCGCGCCCGCGTTCTCGAGCATCGGGGCGAGGAAGGGAAGGATGATCGAGGTCGTCAGCAAATCCTCGACCGACTGAAACATCCGAGGGCGTTGCCACTCCCACTTGTCGGAGTGGTCGCTGTAATACCATCCGTGACTGTTCCAGAGAACGACGCGGCGACCGAACAGACCGCCGGTCGGCGTGTCGGGGCGGTCGAGGTTGCGGACGATCGGACCTTCGGGACCCTCGACGTTCACGGGCGTGCGCGAGTCGTCGCGCTCGAGCGAGTCGCGATAGGCGTTCGGGACGAGTTCCTCGATCGGCTTGCCCGTCGAGGTTATCGTAAGCTCGTAGTCGGGATACGCCGCAAAGTAGGGGCGCGCGCTCCGATATATGGTTCGGACGAGCGGCTCGCGGAAGGGTAGCGTCGAAAACGCTTTGTTGGCGCGGACTTCGACGGTTTTTCTTTTCTCGTCGAAAACGACGGTGTCGATTTTTGCGCCGTAGGGCGAGGGAAAGTCGAGCGCGCCTTTTTCGAAGGCGTCTTGGAATCGTTCGAGATCGGTTTCGCCTTCGCCGGGGAGCGCGCCCGCGCATCCCGCGAGCGTTGCCGCCGCAATAGACGCGAGAAGTAGTATTCTTTTCACAATGTGCTCAATTGTGGAAGAAACGGGCGCGACCGGACGCCGCGCCCTCTCGATATATAATAGAAAGATTATGACATAAAACTCAAGAGGATACCCGCGGCCACGGCGCTGCCGATTACGCCCGAGACGTTTGCCGCCATCGCGTGCATAAGGAGGTGGTTGGACTCGTCGTACTCTTGCCCGATCACCTGCGAGACGCGCGCGCTATCCGGCACGGCGGAGACGCCCGAGTTTCCGATGAGCGGATTGATCTTATCGCCTTCCTTTAAGAACAAGTTCATCACCTTGGCGAACATAACGCCGCCCCCCGTGGCGATGACGAACGACGCGGCGCCGAGCCCGAAGATGAGCACCGACTCCTCCGTCAAAAACGTGTCGGCTTGCGTCGAGGCGCCGACGGTGACGCCGAGGAGAATCGTTACGACGTCGATCATCGGACGCGCGGCGGTTTCCGCCAAACGCCGCGTCACGCCGCTCTCCTTGAGTAGGTTGCCGAAAAAGAGCATACCTAAAAGCGGCAGCGCGCTCGGCGAGATGAAGGTCGTTAAGAGCATCCCGACGACGGGGAAGAGCACCTTCTCTTTTTTCGAGACGGCGCGCGGCGGTTTCATCCGGATCACCCGCTCCTTCTTCGTCGTCAGCAATCGCATTATCGGCGGCTGGATGAGCGGCACCAACGCCATATACGAGTAGGCGGAGATGGCGATCGCGCCGATGAGTTCCGGCGCCAACTTCGAGGCGAGGAAGATCGCCGTCGGACCGTCCGCCCCGCCGATGATGCCGATTGACGCGGCTTCCGACGGACCGAAGCCGAGCATGATCGCGCCCATAAACGTGAGGAAGATGCCCACCTGCGCCGCCGCGCCGAGCAGAACCAAGCGCGGGTTCGAAAGCAGCGATGAGAAGTCCGTCATCGCGCCGATTCCTAAAAAGATTAACGGCGGATAGACGCCCTGCACGACGCCGAAATACAGGTAGTTCATCACGCTCCCCTCGTCGTACACGCCCACCAGCAAGCCCGCGTCCTGCGGATACGGGATGTTGCCGAGTAGGATGCCGAAGCCGATCGGGATGAGCAAGAGCGGTTCGTATTCCTTCTTGATCGCCAGGTAGATGAACAACACGCCGACGGCGATCATAATCACGTGATAGATAGTGACGTGCGAGAACGACGTGTAGTCGAAAAACGCTTCGAATCCTTCCATACGACTACTCTCCGATCTCGACCAACACTTCGCCCTCCATCACCGCGTCGCCCGCGTTGACGTTGACGGCTTTCACTTCTCCCGCGCGGTCGGCTTTGACGACGTTCTCCATCTTCATCGCCTCGAGCATCAAGAGCTTCTGTCCGCGCTCGACCTTGTCGCCGACTTTGACGTTCACCTCCAAGACCGAACCGGGCAAGGGGGACTTGATCACGCCCGCGCCCTTCTTCTCGGCCGGTTTGCTCGTCTTCATCTCGGAAGGACGCGAGGCGCTCGTTTCGGCGCGTTTGGCGCGGACGAGGCGAGGGGTGATCGGCTGCGCCATCTTCTTATCCAGCTCGACGTCGTACTTCGTGCCGTTGACCTCGATCTCCGCCACGTTCCCCTCGACGTTCAGAATCTCGACGTCGTACTCGTTTCCGTGTATTTTAAACTGATACTTTTTCACGATTCGTCTCCTTTTTTACCAACGCCGAGGATGTTGTCGCATTCCATAGAGCTTCGAACTCCACGGCGAGTACCGTTTCGAGACTTTGTTAATCGTCAAAACGGCGCTTTCAAAGTCGTGCGTTTCCGAGTGATAGAGATGCAACGCGGTCGCGATCGCCGCGAACACTTCGCCGCTCGTCGGTTCGGCTTTCTCCTCGTGGCTCTCGCCCGGCTTCGCGAAGAGCCGGCGGCGAATGGCGGCTCGCTTGAGGAAGACCTTAGCCGCCGTCGCGAACGTCGCGTAAATTAACAGTAGCGAGAGGAACACGATGACGTAGCCGATCGCCGCGACGACGAGACTGTTGCCGTTGCCGTTGCAGTCCAGCTCCCAAATCAAACTCGGATCGAGCGTGATGTCCATAGTCGATTCTCCTTATAACGGCAAGTTGCTGTGTTTCTTCGGCGGCGAGACGTCCTTCTTCGTCTGGAGCGCCTGCAGCGCGCGGACGATCCGAAAGCGCGTGTTGCGCGGCTCGATCACGTCGTCGATGTAGCCGAACTTCGCGGCGACGTAGGGGGAGGCGAACTTTTCGCGATACTCTTGCTCTTTCTCCGCGACGAACTTCGCGCGCGCCTCCTCGTCCTCGATTTCTTTGAGCTCCTTGCTGTGCAGAATCTCGATGGCGCCTTTCGGACCCATCACGGCGATCTCGGCGGAGGGCCAAGCGTAGTTGATGTCGCCGCGCAAGTGCTTCGACCCCATCACGTCGTAAGCGCCGCCGTACGCCTTGCGGAGCACGATGGTGATTTTCGGAACCGTCGCCTCGCCGTAGGCGTAGAGGAGCTTGGCGCCGTGGAGGATGATGCCGCCGTATTCCTGCGCCGTGCCGGGCAGGAAGCCGGGAACGTCCACCAGCGTTACGACGGGGATGTTGAACGCGTCGCAGTAGCGCACGAATCGCGCCGCCTTCCGCGAGGAGTTGATATCCAACACGCCCGCCAAATACTCCGGCTGGTTTGCCACGACGCCGACGGGCATGCCGTTGAAACGCGCGAAGCCGACGACGATGTTCGGCGCGTAGCTCCGTTGCACCTCCACAAACTCGGCGTGATCGACGATCGCGTGGATCACGTCCTTCACGTCGTAGGGCTTGCTCGGGTTTTCGGGAATGATGTGGTTGAGCGAATCCTCCAGCCGATCGATCGGATCGTCGCATGGAATCGTCGGCGGTTCTTCGAGATTGTTCTGCGGGAAGAAGCTGATGAGCTTGCGGATCAAGAGCAGCCCCTCCTCCTCGTCGTCCGCGATGAAGTGCGTGACGCCCGACTTAGTGCCGTGCACCACCGCGCCGCCGAGCTCGTCAACCGTCACGTCCTCGTTCGTCACCGTCTTCACCACCTTCGGACCCGTGACGAACATATAGCTCGTCTCCTTGGTCATAATCGTGAAGTCGGTGAGCGCCGGCGAATAGACCGCGCCGCCGGCGCAGGGACCGAAGACGGCGCTTATCTGCGGCACAACGCCCGAGGCGAGGATGTTCCGCTGGAAGATCTCCGCGTAGCCGCCGAGACTCTTGACGCCCTCTTGGATGCGCGCGCCGCCGGAATCGTTTACGCCGATGATCGGCGCGCCGACCTTCATCGCCATATCCATGATCTTGCAAATCTTTTCGGCGTACATCTCCGAGAGGGAGCCGCCGAAGACGGTGAAATCCTGCGAGAAGACGTACACCAATCTGCCGTCGATGGTGCCGTAGCCCGTCACGACGCCGTCGGAGAGGTAGGTCTGTTGTTCCAGCCCAAAGTCGATGCACCGGTGGCAGACGAACATATCGAACTCCTCGAAGCTGTCCGGGTCGAGGAGGATTTCGATGCGCTCGCGCGCGGTGAGTTTGCCTTTCTTGTGCTGCGCGTCTATGCGCCGCTCGCCTCCGCCGACGCGGGCTTTCGCGCGGAGGTCCATCAATTCTTTTATGCGGTCTTCAATCATTGTCGTGTCCGTTTGTATGCGGGTGATGCGTTCGTCGAGCGCGGCGCCGAGGCGGTCGCGCTATTCGGAACAAAGCTCCGTCAGAACGCCGTGTGTGGACTTCGGATGCAGGAACGCGATGCGCAATCCCTCGGCGCCGCGGCGCGGCTTCTTATCGATCAGGCGAACGTCGTCCGAGGCGAGCTCGGCGAGCGACTCTTCGCTCAATTCGTCCACCGCGAAGGCGAGATGGTGCACCCCCTCGCCCTTCTTCTCGACGAATTTGCCGATCGGTCCCTCGGGATCGGTCGATTCCAACAATTCGATTTTCGTCTCGCCGATCGTAAAAAAGGCGGTCTTCACTTTTTGTTCCGCCACTTCTTCGACGGCGTAGCATTTGGTTTGGAGTAGTTTCTCGTAGAAAGGAATCGCCTCGTCCAGGTTCTTGACGGCGATCCCGACGTGCTCGATGCGGGTGGGCTTCATAACTCGGTCGCGCGCGAGGGCGCGGTTCTTTCGTTGGCAAGTTGCGCGACGTCGCGTCGCGATTGTTTCGTCGAATACGAAATTTCAACTTACATAAATTCGAGTATAATAGAAACCTCGACGGGAGGTAAAAACGCCGTCTCGCCGATCATTCCCGCGTTAACCGAGCGACGTTCTCGATGTGCCATGTGTGGGGGAACATATCGACGGGTTGGAGCTTCTCGAGCCGATAGCCCGCCCCCGTCAGCTCCTTCACGTCCCGCGCCTGTGTGGCGGGGTTGCAGCTCACATACACAATCTTCGGCGGCGCGAGCGAGACGACGTCGGCGATCGTCGTCGGGTGCATACCGCCGCGCGGCGGATCGAGCAGGAGCAAGTCGGGCGAGGGAAGCCCGTGCTCGGCGACGACGGGCAGAAAGCTCTTGTAAAGGTTCGCCTCGAAGAACGCGAGATTCTCGACGCCGTTGAGCGCGGCGTTCGCGCGCGCGTCCTTCGTCGCCGACTCGACGACCTCGAAGCCGTAGCCCGCCTTTACGCGATCGGCGAAGAAAATCGAGATCGTGCCCGCGCCGCAGTAGAGGTCGTAGAATATCTCGTCGCCCGTCGGCTCGGCGAACTCCAACGCCGTTCGGTAGAGCGTTTCGGCTTGGCGCGTGTTCGTTTGGAAGAAGGACGCCGCGCTGATCCGAAAACGCCGGTCGCCGATATTGTCGTGGATATGTCCTTCGCCGAAGATCGTCCGCTCCCGTTCCCCGATCGCGATTTGCGCTTTGCCCGTATGGATGTGCTGGACGAGCGACGCGACCGAGGGGAAGCGCGCCTTCAGCTCGTCGGCGTAGGGGAGGAGGAGACCGTCGTCCTCGCCGTTCGTCGTCAGCGCGACGAGCCGCTCGCCGTCGGCTTCGGATTCGCGGATCGTCAGGTGCCGGAGCCGGCCGTCGTGCGTCTTCGTCGAGTAGATCGTCGCGCCCCGCTCGGCGAAGTGCGAGCGCGTGAAGTTCACGATCTCCGCGCTCGTTTCCGATTGCAGAAAGCACGTATCGAGATCCACCACCTTATCGAACACCTTCGGGGCGTGGAGCCCGAGCGCGAACCGATCGTCGATATCCTCTCCGCTCCGGATTTCCTCGGGGGAGAGCCACCGCCGCCTCGCGAAGCTGAACTCCATCTTGTTCCGGTAGTAATACCGGTTCTCGGAGGGGATGGTCGGGGGCGCGACCGCGTTCTCGACGCCGCCGATGCGTTGGAAGGAGTCGGCGACCTGCTTGCGTTTAAAGCGGAGCTGCGCCTCGTAGTCCAGGTTCTGTTGTTTGCATCCGCCGCACGCGCCGAAGTGAGGGCACCGCGGCTCGCGGCGGAGGGGCGAGGGTTCGAGGATTTCGAGCGTCGCCGCCTCGGCGTGGCGTTTCCGCTTTCGTCGGATTTCCGCTCTCACCAGATCTCCGGGGTAGGCGCCGTGAACGAACACGACGAATTGGTTTCCGTCTTCGGTCGGGACGCGCGCCACGCCCTTGCCTTCAAAGGCGTAGCTTTCGACGCGCAACTCGACGACGTCGCGTTTTTTCATACTAATATATATAGGGATGTTCGCGGAATTGAGTCACGAAGATTTCTTGAAGACGCCCAGAGCGAACGTCGCGAATTTATCGCCGCCGTGGTCTAAGAACGCGTCGGCTTCTCGCTTGGCTCGGGCGAAGACCTTCTTGAGAAGCTTCGCCTCGGCGGGTTCGACGGTTTCCTTGAACTCGGCGAGTTTGGTTCGGGAGCGGCGGTAGTAGTTCGCCAGACCGTCGCCGCTAAAATCCGCCTCTATTTTCTCGAAGCCGCGATCGGTGAAAAAGGTAACGAAGCCGTTGTGGGGGAGGGGGCGCAACCCCGCGCGCTTCCACAAGTCGGAGACGAACGGTGGCGAGTCGTCTCGGAGCGCCACCACGTCGCCGACCGAGAGGACGCCGTCTTCGGCGAGGAGTCGTCGGATTTCCTTGAGGATGTCCTCCCGTCGGTCGTCGCCGATCGAGGCCTGCGCGTACGCCACGTCGAACGCGCCGTCGTCGATCGCCGTCGCCGTGAAGCTCGCGAGTCGGACCTCGGCGCGCGCCACGTCCGCGAGCGCCAGCCGCGACTCGACCAGCTCCTCGTTGGTCTCGACGAACACCGTCGCCTCGGCGACGCCGCGCTTAACGAACCGTTCCGCCGCGCCCGTCGCCGGACCGAAAATCGCCGCGCGCTTGCCGCGAAAATCGAATCGATCTCGGAGCTGTTTGAACTGGCGCGACCCGCCGGGAAGGAATATCTCTTCTCCGCTGTTGCCGCTCTCTCCCATACTATCGGCAAACATTGCATATAATTTGTTAACTTGCAACAATATTTTATCGGACGCGCCGCGTGTCGCGCGCTCCTCGGGAATTTTATGAGAACCATTGTCACCCTCGTAGCCGTCGTCGCGCTCGTTTTCGCGCATCGCGCTCTCGCGCAGGATTCCCTCCTCGCGCCGCGCGACACGACGCTCGTTCCGCGCGGAGACTCCCTCGCCGCCCCCTTCGTCGGACCCGACGCGACGCCCGACACGATCGTCGTTCCGCCCGACTCGCTTCTCGCCGATTCGCTTCTCGCCGATTCGCTCCTCGCCGACTCGGTGATCGTTGACACGATGCGCGCGCTCGTTCCCGCGGCGCCCGAGCCCGTCTCCTTTACGCT
Organism: Ignavibacteriales bacterium; assembly: GCA_014727845.1. Lineage (GTDB taxonomy): Bacteria > Bacteroidota > Ignavibacteria > Ignavibacteriales > Ignavibacteriaceae > WJMR01. The sequence goes on along the minus strand of WJMR01000313.1, from coordinate 2,369 downwards.
CGAACGCGACGAGCTTCTCCGCGCCGACTACCGCGGCTTCGAGGATTGGCTCGATCTCGCGCCGTTTGCGTATCACCGCTCGCAAGGGTTCGTCGGATTGCCGGACGAGATCGCCGCCTACGGCGCGGGCTTCGGCGAGTTGACCGTCGTCGGGGAAGGCGCGGCTCGGCAAGACCCGTACCTCCAATCCTTCGACCCGATAACGCGAACGACCGACGACGTCGCCGCGATCGAGATCGTCCCCTCGCCGCGCGGCTTCCTCTACGGCGCGACGAACAACAACGCGGCGATCGTACTCCACGAAACGCAATTTGTCTCGAAGCCCCCCTCGACGCGCGTCCGCTACTACGAGGGACCCGACGACGAAGGGTGGATAAGCGCGCGGCTCAACGGGATGCTCGCCGATCGGTGGAATCTCGAAGTCGGAATTCACAACCGCTCCGTCGAGGATCGATACACCAACACCGCGTTCGGCGTCTGGAACGGGGAGGCGCGGCTGAAGTATTTCGCGACGCCGGGGCTCAACCTTTTCGCGTCGGCGAACTATAGCGCGCTCGATCGCCGACTTTCGGGCGGGGTGGACGTCTCCTACGCGGACGCGACGATCGGGGACGCCTCCGCCGACTCGGTTCTCTACGATCCGTTCGCGGCTCCCGTCAACGATTCGGATCGCGTCGAGTTCAATACCTTGCAACGGTTCCGCGTCGGCGCCATTTTCGCCGCGATTCCTGGCAACGTTACCGAGGCGACGGCGTACTATCGGAACAACTACAACCGCTTCCGCGACAACGAAACCGATTCGCTCGACTCTCCCTCGCGCGTGGTCGCCAATCGACGCTACGAGATCGCCGGCGCGACGGCGCGTATGCGACAAAAGGTCGGACCCTTCGCGATCGACGCGACGGGAACCGCCGAGCGCGTCTTTCGGATCGTGAACGGCGAGCGCTCCGACGAGGAGGCGCGACTGGCGGTCGGCGGCTCGGCGGAGTTGGACCCGTTCGGCGGCGCGATCGTGCCGACGGGATTTCTCAAAGTCGCGCAATACGGCGGCAAGACGTTTTATGGATTCGGGGCGGACGCGGCGTTGCGACCCTTCGAAGGCGCGACGCTCTACGTCGGCGCTTCGCAATTCGACCGCGCGGACTTGCTCTTCGACGACGCTCCCAAAACCGCGGTACGCAACGCCGAGGCGGGCGTTCGCTACGAGCGGGGGAACTACCTCGTGGACGCGCGCGTCTTCTATCGGAACGACCGCGAGACCTCGCTCGAACGCTATCTCGAGTTGACGACGATCGACGGGAACGGTTCGCTTACGCGCGTCGCCTCGCTCGAGGAAGATCGTTACGGCGCGGGCGTCGCCTTCCGCGGGTTGCTCTTCGGCGTCGTCGAGCTACACGCGAACGCGTCGGCGTACGAGTGGAAGATCGAGGGATACGACGAGCGGGCGTTGCCTCCCTTTTCGCTGAAGGCGGGCGTGTTCTATCGCGACACACTCTTCGACGCGGCGTTGGATTTGCGGACGGGCTTCACCCTTTCCTACGCGGCGAGTCAAAGCGCCTTCGCCTACGATCGCTATAATCGTCGGGTGTATTACCGACCGTGGGAGGGGAATACGCCGTCGTACGTCTCGACGAGTTTCACGCTCGCGGGGGAGATTCAACGCGCGGCGATCGTCTATTTCACGTGGGAAAATCTACTCGACGCCGGCTACTACGTTACGCCCCACTACCCCGAACCCTCTCGCGGCGTGCGCTTCGGAGTTGATTGGCTCCTCTTCGATTAGCGCCCGCCGCTCCGACATTCCGCACAACGTTTATAATCCCGTCTGCACCGATATGCCGAGGAGAACGGTGAACATATCCGTCTCGGTGTAGTTGACGTAGTAGTACACCTCGGGGGGGAGGACGCTGTCGTCCACTACGATGTCGCCTTCGCGGAGGTACTCCGCCTTGGTTCCCCAGAGCTGTCTCGCCTTGAGGTCGATATAGACGCGCGTGGATTCGTCGTCGGAAATCAGGATTTGGATTCCGCCGCCGACGCCGTAACTCCACGCGAAATCGTCGAGGTTGACGTCGCTGGCGATCTCGTCGTCGTCGTCGTTGCCGCTCGAGTATCGCTCCTCGATGGTGGTCTGCGTCCAGAGGTAGTTGCCGCCGCCGTACACGTCGAAGTAGGGTCGGAAGCTCTTCATCGGCACGATGAACCTGCCGACGAGGTGGAAGTTGACCATATTGTTGCTTCGGGTAACGTCCACGGTGAGGTCGGGGATGGTGTAGGAGAACGGTTCGCGTCGGGTTTAGGTTCCGAGTTGGAAGTAGTTGAAGTCAACGCCGATTCCGACGGGAACGCTCGGGTAATCCACGACGTAG
>WJMR01000312.1 GCA_014727845.1 Ignavibacteriales bacterium | reverse complement strand
GGGCGTGGTGGACGGATGGGACGATCCGCGGATGCCGACCCTCGCGGGGATGCGGCGACGCGGCTATCCGCCCGAAGCGATACGAAATTTCTGCGAACGCGTCGGCGTCGCCAAGCGCAACAGCGTCACCGAAGTCGCGCTACTCGAGTTTAGCGTTCGCGAGACGTTGAACAAAACGGCGCCGCGCAGGATGGCGGTTCTCGATCCGCTCAAAGTAACGATCCGCAACTACCCCGAGGGGGAGACCGAGGAACTCGAGGCGATCAACAATCCCGAGGACGAGTCCGCCGGAACGCGGATGGTTCCCTTCGCTCGCGAGCTCTACATCGAACGCGCCGACTTCATGGAAGATCCGCCGAAGAAGTTCTTCCGACTCGCGCCGGGCAGGGAAGTCCGCCTCCGCTACGCCTATTATATTACGTGCGAGGACGTCGTCAAGAACGACGCGGGCGAGGTCGTCGAGCTTATCTGCTCGTACGATCCCGAGACCAAAGGCGGCTCGTCGCCCGACGGCAGGAAAGTGAAGGCGACGCTCCATTGGGTCGCCGCGCCGACGGCGGTTTCGGCGGAAGTCCGGCTCTACGACCGCCTCTTCGATCGCCCCGACCCGCTCGACGTTCCCGACGACGGAGATTTTCTCGAATCGGTGAACCCCGACTCCCTCTCGATTGTTAAGGAAGCGAAGCTCGAGCCCGCACTCGCCGAGACAAAACCGGACGAGACGGTTCAATTCGAGCGCCTCGGCTATTTTCGACCGGACGCGAAGAACTCCTCGCCCGACGCGCTCGTCTTCAACCGCACGGCGACGCTCCGCGACTCGTGGGCGAAAATCGAGAAGAACCGGAACCAACAACCGAAGAAGAAAAAGTAGGGAGAGGAGAGCTATGAGCGTCGAAGACATTCGCGAGGATTTTGAATTCCTCGAAGATTGGGAGCAACGCTATCAATATATAATAGATCTCGGGAAGAACCTCGACGCGCTACCCGACGAGCGGAAGACCGAGGAGACGCTCGTCGAGGGGTGCCAAAGCCAAGTGTGGATCGAAACGACGGAGCTCGAGGGCGAGGAGACGCGGCTTGCGTTCCGCGCCGATAGCGACGCCCACATCGTCAAGGGGCTCGTCGCCGTGTTGATGGAACTCTTCTCGGGCAAGACGCCGAAGGAGATTCTCGCCGTTGACGCGCGCGCCGAACTCGAGGCGCTCGGGTTGGAGGATCACCTCAGCCCCACGCGGAAGACGGGACTGATCGCGATGATCGATCGGATCCGCAACGAGGCGCTGATCCGCGATACGTAGGCGCCCGCTTAGCGAACGGTCGCCGCGTTGTTCGACGTCTTCACGTCGGGTATCCATGACTCGCCGAGCGCGACGCGCGTGATCGGTTCGTCCGCCTCGATCTCCACGTCGATCCGCGTCGCGCCGTCCTTCCACGCCGCCGCCGTCAACCGTTTTTCGTATGTCCGCTCTCCGTCGGTTTGTCCCGTTAGGACTATCGCCGTCGGCAATCCGCCCCGATTTTCCACCGTAACGACCGCGCCCTTCTCGGTGCGCCGCGCCTTCGCGATCGCCAAATCCGCGTGCGCGAACTCGTAGAACCACGGACGCCAGAACCAATCCAGCTCCTCGCCCGAAACGTCCTCGAACGTCGCGAAGAGATCGTACGGCGTCGGGTGTTTTCCGCGCCAACGTTCGAGAAACGTACGGTAGCACGTCTCGAACCGCTCCACGCCGAGCATATCGCGGAGCGTCAAATACGCGAGCGTCGAGCGGTAGTAGGAGTTCACCCAATACGACCGCCCCTCGAGGAGGTTCGAGAGAACGGCGACGGGCGCGTCCTCGAGCGTTCCGCCATGGTCGTTGTAGTTGACCGCCTGCGACGCATAGTAGTCGAACGGGACGCTCCCCTCGCCCAGCCGGTTGCAGACTTCGAGCATAATTAAGTTCGTGCCCCCTTCGTCCATCCACGCGTGTCGCGTCTCGTCCGACCCGACCATAAACGGCAGGTAGCTGTGTCCGATCTCGTGAACGACGAGGAGGATCGTGGTGGCGGGGTTGGAGACCGACGCGTTGTTGACCATCATCGGATACTCCATACCGTTCGCGCCGCGCCCGCCGTTATAGATCGTGATCTCGGGGAACGGGAACTTCACGCCCGGAAAGTCGAAGGAGAACATCGCGACCGTCCGCCGCATATAATCGACGACGTCGCGGAAGTCGCTCGACTCGGGATTGAACGCGGCGGAAACGGCGACCCGCTCGTCCGTCGCCGAATCGACGACGACGCTCGACGCCTCCCAATAATAGAAGTCGCTCGCGCCGAAGGCGAAGTCGGTTACGTTCTCGGCCGTAAATTTCCAGACGTTCTTCTCGTTCGGGGCGGTGGCGCCCTCCTCGATCTCCTCTTCCCCGATAATCCGGACGATCTCGTCGGACTCGCGGGAGCGGCGGTAGCGCTCGGCGATCTCCGGTCGGAGAACCTCGTCGGGATTTTGCAACTCGCCCGTCGCCCAAACGACGACGCCCTCCGGCGCGGTGATCTCGACCTCGAAGTCGCCGAAGTCGTTATAGAATTCCGTCCGCCCCGTGTAGGGCGCGCGATCCCACCCGTTCACGTCGTCGTACACCGCGACGCGCGGGAAGAAGTAGGCGACGAACGCGGTGCGCTCATGATACGTCCCCATCCGAATGTTGCGGTGGTAGGGGAGTCGGAAGCTCCACTCGCACTCGATCGTCGCGGTGTCCCCGCTTTGGAGCGGTTCGGAGAGATCGAGGTCGGCGACGGTCCCGTCGATATCGAGCGCCTCGTCGAGGTCGATCTCTTCGCCGTCAACGGCAAGCCGCGAAATCTCGACGCCGTCGTGCAGGTCGTCGGGATCGACGGCGAAATCGCGCACGCCGCCGCGTTGGTAGATGTTCTGAAAGAGCTTGAGCGTCAGCGCGTTGAGCTTGTCGGGCGAGTTGTTGGCGTAGAGGATCGTCTCTTCGCCTTGCAGGACGCGGGTTTCGGGGAACCACTCGACGGCGACGCGATAGTCGGCGGCGTTTTGCCAATACTTGGCCCCAGGTTCGCCGTCGCGCGAGCGCGTTCCGTCGGCGTAGGCGGCGCGGATTTCTTTCGGAATCGGGAGCGCGCTTTGCGCCGCGATTGGCGCGGCGAACGCGAGGATAAGTACGAAAGCGAATCGCATCGGAAGTCCTTTCTAATAGTTGTTGCCGAGAATGTCGCGGATCGACTCCTCGACGCTTTTTGGTTCCACGCCGAGCGAACGAAGCGCCTCGATCGACATCGAGACGTCGGCTACTTGTGGGAGATCGGGGACGTCGTTCATTCGGGTCGGATCGAGGAGGTCGGCGTTCAAGTCGGCGATATCGCAGAGTCGCTCGCCCAGCTCGTAACGGCTGAGGCGCTCCTTGCCGCCGAGGTTGATCGTTTTCCCCGTCGCCTCGCTGTTGGCGGCGAGCTCGGCGATCATCCGCGCCGCGTCGTGCAACGCCAAGGGCGTCCGCCACTGATCCGTAAATAGTTTCGGACGCTCCCCCTCGCGCAACGCTTGATACATCGTCTCGAAATGGCACGTCGTCTCGCCGAGGCCGAAGCCATAGAGGAGCGCGAGCCGGAGGACGAGGCGATCCTCTACCGTGCGTCGAATTTTCTCCTCGCCCATATATTTCGTTTCGGCGTAGATAGAGAGGGGCGAGATTTTCGAGGACTCGTCGAGGAACGATCCGCGATCGCCCGCGTACACCAAGTCGGTGGACGTATAGATCATCCTGGCGCCGTTAAGCTCGCAGAGGAGCGCGAGTCGTTCGGTGGCGCGAACGTTGACGTCGTACACGTATCGTCGCGGTTGCGTTTCCGCGGCGCCTACGCTCGATATGGCGGCGGTGTGGACGACGACGTCCGGCGTCGCCCGCTCGAACGCCTCTTCGATCGAGCTTTCTTCGTTGAAGTCCACGGGTTCGCCGTCGTAGTCGGCGGCGTCTCGCGGATGAGCGTGATACCACGAGACGACGTGAAAACGCTCGGCGAGCGCGCGGTTGAGGTATTGCCCCAACAAGCCGGCGCCGCCGGTTACGAGTGCGGTTAAGGAAGACATATCGCTCCTAACACGGTCGCTCGGCTCGCGCCCGTTACGCGCGGGATATTCGTCGGCGTTCCTCGCAGCGTCTCGCTCGCCAGCACGGCGAAGCAGACCGCCTCTTTGGCGTCGGAGGACAAGCCGAGCGACTCGACGTTTTCGACCGGCGCGTCGCCGAATCGGGTTTGCAAATAATTCATGATCGCCTTGTTCCGCGCGCCGCCGCCCGAGACGAACAGCTCGTCGATCGGCGTTTCGTCGCGGACGTGTTGGACGTAGTTCTCCCACACGGCGAGCGCGGTGTAGTCCGCCAACGTCGCCGTCGCGTCGTACGGATCGAGCTTGCCGAGGGCGTCGCGGAAGGGCGCGAGGAAAGATTCGCCGTAGCGCTCGCGTCCCGTCGATTTCGGCGGAGGCGCGGCGACGAACTCGTCCGCCTCGAGCAACGCGTCGAGGAGTTCCTCGTCAACTTCGCCGCGCGACCCGTACGCGCCGTCCCGATCGAACGGCTCGCCGAAGAACGCGTGTACCACGCGGTCGAGAAGCATGTTGCCGGGTCCGCAATCGAACGCGAGCGTCTTCTCGGCGGGATGGTTCTTGTTCAAGATCGTTATGTTGGAAACGCCGCCGAGATTGAGCAACGCGCGGTTCTTCTCGGTCGAGTGGAACGAGACGTAGTCGAAATACGGCACGAGCGGCGCGCCCTGTCCGCCCAACGCGACGTCGCCCGAACGGAAATCGCCGACGACGACCGCGCCCGTTCGCTTCGCCAACGCCGAGGGGTTTCCGATCTGTAGCGTCGAAGCGGCGCGAACGCCGAACCGCTCTCGCGGCTCCGGCAGATGGCGGACGGTTTGACCGTGCGCCCCGACGAAATCGATCGCGTCGAGCGAGACGCCCGCTTTCTTCGCGACCGCCTCGACCGCGTCGGCGTAAACGACGGCGAGGATCGCGTCCAGCTCGCAGATCTCCTCGGTCGTTCCGCCGCCCGACTCGCTCGCGGCGAGAAGCGCGCCGGGCAATCCCTCGGGGAAAGGCGTTTCGTGAAAGGCGACGAGACGATAACGGATCTCGGTTCCGCTCCCCTCGATCTCGACCAGCGCCGCGTCAACGCCGTCCAACGACGTTCCCGACATCAAGCCGACGGCGAGCGTTTTCTTTTTGTTCCGTATGGTCGCGAGGCGATCGGTCATAGGCGGTCGATGATTGTCCGACCTTTAAGATAAGAAAGAATACCGAAAGGATTTCCATCCGCCGGCGGCTCGCCAATTATTCAAACGATTTGGTACCTTTGCGTTATGAAAAACGCGTTCACGATGGCGGCGCTCGTCGTCGGATTGGCGGCGGCGCAGACGCCGAAACCCGCGGTGGTCGAGGGGGAGTGGCTCGTTCGGTTCGCGCCGGGCGCGTCGCCGACGGCGTCGGCGTTCGGCGCCTCGGATATCGAGCTCGTCTCGCGACGGCTCAACGTGTGGCTTCTCCGCGAGGGGGGCGGGACTCGCGCGCTCGGCAAGCGGCTCGGGGAATCCCCCGACGTCCTCGTCTCGCAGCCGAATCACCGACTCTCCGAGCGAAACCTCGCGTCGGACGCGGGTTATCGCGAGACGCTCGCCTACGTTCCGAACGACACGGGCTTCGCGCTCCAGTGGCATTTGCACAACGCGGGCGGCGAGGGTCGAGTCGCCGACGCCGACATCGACGCGCCCGAAGGGTGGGCGATCGAGCGGGGCGCGACCAACGCCGACGGGGAGGAAGTCGTGATCGCCGTGATCGACGGGGGCTTCGCAGCTTCGCACCCCGATCTCCGCTACCGGCGCAACGAATCCGAGATACCCGACAACGGCGTGGACGACGACGGGAACGGCTACGCGGACGACTACGAGGGCTGGAACGCGTACGATCTCGAGGGCGACCTCCCCGAGGATTGGCACGGAACGCACGTCGCGGGCGTCGCCGCGGCGATCGGCGACAACGACGTCGGCGTGGCGGGCGTGGCGTGGAACGCGAGCGTGCTACGCGTCGCCGGCTCCTCCACGTTTGAATCGACGGCGCTCCGCGCGCTCGATTACGTGCTTGAAACGCGCGCCCGATATAACGAAACCCGCGGCGCCGAGGGCGCGTTCGTCGTCGTCGTCAACGGTTCGTTCGGCGTCAACGGCGGCGATCCCGAGAACTTTCCCCTCTGGTCGGCGATGTACGACTCGCTCGGCGCGCACGGCGTCTTGAGCGTCGTCGCCTCCGCCAACCTCCCGCTCGACGTGGACGACTACGGCGATATGCCGGCGACGTGCCCGAGCGACTTCATCGTCGCCGTCGCCGCCACCGACGCCCGCGATTCCCTCGCCGCTTTCTCATCCTACGGGAAGCGGTCGATCGATCTCGCCGCGCCCGGGGCGGACATCCTCTCGACCGCGCCCGACAGCTCGTATCTCGTCGAGACGGGCACGTCGATGGCGACGCCGATCGTCTCCGGCGCGATCGCGCTGCTCGCCGCCTCCGAAAGCTCCGAACGGCGGGAACTCTCGCGGATGAATCCCGCGGCGGGCGCGCTGGCGCTGAAACACGCGCTCCTCGCCGGCGTCGATCCCCTGCCCGATCTTCAAGCCAAAACGCTGACGGGCGGACGAATCAATCTCGCGAACAGCTTGGCGTACGCCACCCAAGCGGGAAGCGGGGCGCCGAACGCGATCGACGCGATCGCCGTCGAAGGAACGACCTCGAACGAGATCGGCTTGTCGTGGCGCGTTCCCGAGGGGGCGTCGCCCGTCGTCGCGTACGACCTCCGCCACTCGACGTCTCCGATAGCCGACGAAGCCGACTATCTCGCCGCGACTCGCTACCCCATATCGTTCGCGGCGGATTCGTCGGGCGCGACGGAGCGGATCGTCGTCGAGGGCTTGGCGCCGGGCACGACGTATTGGTTCGCCGCGCGCGTCGTAGATATCCGCGGACGCTTCTCCCCGCCCTCCTCCGCCGTCGTCGCCTCGACGCTCGCGCCTCCCTCGATCGCCGTCGAGCCGAAAGAGATCGTCGCGAGGATCGAACCGGGCGGGCGCCTCGTTGAAACGGTGACGATCGCCAACGCGGCGGTCGCCCCCTCCACGCTCGCGTTCGGCGCCGCGTTCCGAAATCAATCCTACCCCGAGTTCGCGTCGAGCGCGTCGGCGGGGAATCTTCTCGCGCCCCCGTCGGAAACGCTCGGCAAAGGGGCGACGGGAGCGGGAGGCGCGTCAATAGCGGGCGCGGGCGGTCCCGACGCGTACGGCTATCGGTGGATCGACTCGGACGCCGGCGGCGGTCCCGAGTTTGTGTGGGAGGACCTCGCCGAATCCGGAACCGAGATAACCGCGTGGGAGGCGACGGGATCGTCCTCCCCCGACGACGACGGGCAGTTCGGACCGATCGCGCTCGACTTCGAGTTCCCCTTTTACGGCGAATCGAAGCGACGCCTCTACGTCAACACCAACGGCGTCCTCGCCTTCGAGCCGTTCGACGTACCCGGCTACCGCGACGACCCGATCCCGACGCCCGTCTCGCCGAACGGATTGATCGCGCCGTTCTGGGGCGACTTGGACGCGAAGGCGGGGAGCGCGTGTTACTATATCGCCGACTCGACGCGCGTGGTCGTACAATTCGACGACTGGGGATTCTACGAAGCGTCGTGGCGCGCCACGTTCCAAGCGGAGCTACGCAAGAACGGGACGATCCTCTTTCGCTATCTGAAAACCGATTGGCCCTCCGACGCGACGACGATCGGAATCGAGAGCCCCTACGGCGACGCGGGTTTGCAGGTGGCGCGCAACTCGATATTCCAAAAAGAGCGCTACGCGATCGAGATAAGATCGGCGCCGGATTGGGCTCGGGCGGACACGCTCGCGGGCGTGGCGCGCGAGGGCGCGAGCGTCGAGTTGCGTCTCGAGTTCGTCGATCGCGGTTTTCCGACGGGCGTCTATCGCGCCGAGTTGGCGATCGCCTCGAACGATCCGCTCGCCCCCGAAGTCGTCGTTCCCGTCGCCGTCGGTCTCGGCGTTACGCCCCCCTCCGTCGATAAACCCGCGCGACACGCCCTCCGGCAGAACTACCCGAATCCGTTCAACGGCGCGACGACGATCCGATATGAATTGCCCGAACCGTGCGACGTCCGACTCGCCGTGTATAACGCGCTCGGCGAGCGGGTCGCCGTTCTCGACGAGGGGCGGCGCGAGTCGGGAACGCATCGCGTCGTGTTCTCGGCGAACGGACGGGCGTCCGGGGTGTACGTGATCGAGCTACGCGCCGGGGACATCCGAAAGACGGTGAAGGCGGCGCTGGTGAAGTGAGCGCGGTGAAGTGAGCGCGGTGAAGTGAGCGCCTTATATATAATAGATAGCGTAGCGTTCGTTCGGACGCCCTCGCGTTACCATTCGGTTAAACGCGCTCGCGTTGTCATGTATCTCAACAATTTTGTAAATTATCTATAAGCGCGAAACACACGGGCGCTCCGGGCGGAGCGTCGAGACAACTTACAAACCATATTAACCACTCATTATAGGAGTAGCTATGACTATTGTCAAACGTTTGGGCGCGTTTGCGTTGATCGCCCTCGCGGCGGCGACGCTCGTCTCGTGCGGCGGCGCGGACGAACGGGCGAAGATGATCCCCTCGACGGAAGCCGTCGGCGTGGTTAACTTGATGAATATCGTGGACGCGGTCGATTACGACAACGTCAAAGAAATGTCGATGTTCAAGATGGCGAAGGGCGCCCTCGCCGCGGACCAAAGCGAGGAAGGCAAATTGATGTCGGACGTGATGGACGACCCGCGGACGACGGGCGTCGAGTTCGACGCGCCGACGTATATCTATCCCGCCGAAGTGGGCGACGCCGACTACCTCGTCGTTTCGTTGGCGTTGGCGGACGCGGACGCGTTCGGTCAATTCGTTAAGACGATGTCGGGCGCCGAACCTACGAGCGAGGGCGGATTGTCGATCGTCGTGGCGGACGACGCCGCGATCGGATGGTCGGACGGCTTCGCGCTCGTCGTCAACTCGATGGGCTACTCGAGCGACGAGGAACTGACCGCCGCGGCCGTCGCGCTCTCGAAGCCGCTCGACGAGGGCTCGATGGCGAGCAACGACGACTTCAACTCGTTCGTCGGCGAAACGTCGCAGATCGGCATGTGGATGGACGCCTCCTCCGAGATGGTCGAAGAGATGTCCGACGAGATGGACTTGCCGCCGTTCTTGGCGCTCGAGGGCGAGGGCACGGCGCATATGTTCTTGGATTTCAACGAAGGCGAGATCGTTTTGCGCGCCGTCGTTAACGGCAACGAGACGATGAAGGAGTCGCTCAACTACGTCGAGGGAGACGTCTCGACCGACCTGATCGAGACGCTCATCGGCGCGAACGCCGCGATCGGCGTGTCGCTGAATATGGAGAAGATTCTCGGGATGAAGGACGTCGAGAGCCAGCTTGGCCAAGCCGCCGCGATGGTCGGCGTTTCCGAGGACGAGCTGAAGGGCATGCTCGGCGGCGACGTCGTTATGGCGTTGACGGGCGAGAACCAAGAGGGCGCCGCGACCTACGCCGTGCTCGCTTCGGTCGAAGACGCCGAGACCGCGGGCAAGATCTTCGAGATGCTCGACGCTCAAGGCATTCCGAAAACCGACGAGGGCTACTACTTAATCGAGCAGGGATACGGCGAGGATATGTACTTCGCCTTAACCGACGACGCGATCGTCTTCGCCAACGACGCCGCGATGGTCGTCGCCGCGCTCGCGGGCAAGACGGGCGAGGGGGAGCAAATCGACGCCGTGAAGGAGTTGGCGGGCGAACCCGCGTTCCTTTATATCGATATGAACGCGCTCGACGCCGAGACGCTCTACGAGATGGACGTGATCGACTACGGCGACAAGGCGATGTTCGAGATGTTCGGCGGCGCGGTCGAGAAGATCACCGCTTCCGGCTCGGTCGAGGGCGGCGAGTTGAAAATCCGGATGAAGAACAAAGACGAGAACTCGCTTCTCGCGATCCTCAAGTTCGCCGAGAAGGCGGCGATGGGATCGATGTAATCGACTATGGAAATCGCTCTTAACCATTTCGTCCCGCATCCTCTCCGCGAGGGGGGGAGCGGGACGTTTCCGTTGACGTTCGCAATCGCGCCCGGAGCGCGGCGCCTCGTCATGTCCGCATCCGGCAAGGGGAAAACGTCGATCGTCCACTCGATCTACGGCATCCGACGCGACTACGACGGAACCGTGACCCTCGACGGCGCCGAGGCGCGATCGATTCCCCCGCTCGATTGGGCGAAGATCCGACGCGAGAAGCTCGCCGTCGTCTTCCAGGATTTACGACTCTTCCCCGAGCTCAGCGGCGTGGACAACGTCCTCCTCAAGAACCGCCTGACCGACGCGAAGACCGAGGCGGAAATTTGGGAAGCCGCCGATCGGCTCGGCGTCGATCGCGTGATGCGACAAACCGCCGGCACGATGTCCTTCGGCCAACGCCAACGCGTCGCCGTTATCCGCGCGCTCGCCCAGCCGTTCGAGACGATTCTCTTGGACGAACCGTTCAGCCACCTCGATCGCGAGAACGCCGAGATCGTCGGCGCGCTCCTCGAGGAAGAGGCGACTAAACGCGGAGCCGCGATAGCGATGACGACGCTCGACGACGACCTCGGGTTTCCCCACGACCAAACGACGACGCTGTAATCTATGCTTCCTAACCTACTGCTGAAAAGCGCGAGCCGCTGGCAACTCTGGGGCGCCTTCGTCGGCTCCCTCGTCGGCGCGTTCCTCGTCTTCTTCTCGTTGCAGACGTTCATCGACGTCCGCGCGCTCTTCGAGGACGAGCGCTACCTTCTCTCCGACGAGATCGTCGTGATCACCAAGAAGGTCTCGCTCTTGCACACCGCGGGCGTCGCGCGGTCGGAGTTCTCGCCCGACGAAATCGAAGACGTTAAGGAGCAAGCGTTCGTCGAGCAAGTCGCCCCGTTCGAGCACACCAACTTCCCCGCCAAAGGGTTCACCGATCTCGGCGGACAAACGCGCGGACTCTATAGCGACGTCTTCTTCGAGGCGATCCCCGACCGCTTCCTCGACCAAACGCCCGAGGATTGGGGCTGGAACGAAGGGGACTCGGTCGTCCCCGTCGTCGTTCCGCGAGACTACCTCGCCCTCTATAACGTCGGCTACGCGCCCGGGCGGAACATGCCTCGGCTCTCGGCGGAAACCATTTCGATGATCAAGTTCGAGCTACACATCTTCGGCGATCATGGCCGCGACGAGTATCTCGGCAGGATCGTCGGGCTGACCGATCGGGTCAACTCGGCGCTCGTGCCGATCGACTTCATGCGGTGGGCGAATCGGAAATACGCCGACGACCCCGACCCCGCGCCGAAGAAGCTGTTGCTTCTGGTCAGCGATCCCGCCGACCCCGACTTGGCGGAGTACCTCGAGAAACGCGGCTACGAGACGAACCTCGACAAGCTCCGAGGGAGCAAAGTGCGCGAGCTGCTCAACGCGGCGGTCGTCGCCGTCGGAGCGGTTGGCGCGTTCGTGGCGACGCTGGCGTTCGTGATCTTCCTCGTAAGCATGCAGCTGGCGATCGCCCGCTCGAGCGAGAAGATTCGTCTGTTGATTCTCCTCGGCTACGACTATACGCGAATCTCCCGACTCTACGCGTCGGTTACCGCGGCGGCGCTCGTCCTCTCGCAGATCGTCGTCTTCGCGCTCGTCTATGTCGCCAAGCTCGGTATGACGGGCTACTTCGCCGTCGTCGGCTTCAAGCTCCCCTCCGGCGTCTCCGCGTGGGTGTGGATCGGCGGCGCGCTCTTCGCGCTCGGGCTGGCGGCGATCAACGCATGGGCGGTGAACTCGCAAGTGAAAAAGCTCGCGTAATCCGGAGCATTACGCGCGACTTTTAGTATATTGCGCGCCTTATTCTTAGGCAACGTATCGCAGGGTATGACTTATGGCGTTACAACGAAAAGATCGCGACGACGTCGCGGCGGTTTACGATTCGCCCGACGACGCCCTCGAACGGTTTGAGGAATTGGCGACGATTGTCGCCAAACGCTCCGCGGGCGAGGAAGCGTCCGCGCCTCGTGAGAAGGAGGCGCGCGAACGGTTGCGCGACGTCCTCGTCAAAGCGCGAGACGAGTATATGGGACAATCGTTTTTCCGGACGTTCGTCGCGAGGAAGATACAACGCGGCCTCGTCGAATCCTTCGGCGCGGCGAAGATCGGGAAACGGGATTTCGACGAGCGACGCCGCCGCTTTTTCCTCGCTCTCGAAATGCGCCACGACGAACGAGACGCGATCGAGCTGTTCCTTCGGATGTGGGCGGGCGTTCCCCTCGCGACCGAAGACCTAAAAACCTATTCGCCCTACTTCCCCCAAGAAGACGCCGAGCGCGTCGTCGCGGATATCCGAGACGCCGACGAGGAGACGCGGTACGCCGCCTTCGCCGAAATCGTCGGCTTCGAGGAGGATCGGACGCACGACGACGAGACCGCGCGCGTGTGGGCTGAGGAGACGATCGACGAGACGATCGACGTCGTCTTCGACGGCGAGACGAAACCCGACCGCGAGGAGTTCCGCGCCTTCGTCGCAAAAGCGCTCGCGCGTCCCGACGAGAACGGGGGCGAACGATGAGCGACCGAAAACGCTCCCTCTTCCGACGACGCGTCTCCGATAAAACGCTTCGCGACGACGCCCTCGCGCTCTATCTCGACGCGCTTCGGCTCGACCGTCGCGACGACCTCGCCGACGAGCTGCTCGAACACGTCCGCGACTGCCCCGTCTGCCGACGAGAGATTCTCCGACTCGACGAGGCGCTCCGCGAAGAGGATTTCTCCGCGCTCGGACCGCACCCGTTGCTCGATCAGGAGGCGATCCAAGAGGAGGAGCGACGCCGGCGCAAACGCTCGTGGACGATCTTCGGCGTCGTCGCCGCCGTCGTGCTCGCCGCCGCGGTGTACGCCTACCTGCTCGTGGATCGGAAGATCGAAGAGGAGCGCGCGAAGTTCGAGCAGGAGATTATGACCGACTCGATTTCTCTCGCGCTGCGGGATAGTCTCGAGGCGATCGCCGAACGCGAGGAGCTCCGCCAACGAGAAGCCGAGCGCGCGCGGCAAGATCCCTTCCGACCGAACGACGCGCTCGAAAATCTCCTGACGATGGAGATCGCGCCGCCGGGATTGACGATCCACTCGCCCGAAGTCGGCGACACGCTCGTCGCTCCGATCACGTTTTCGTGGAGCTTCGGAACGCCCGAGCAACGATACGTCACCGTCTTCTCGAACGCGGGCGTACACGACGAGCTCGAGGTGAAGAACGACGCCGCCGTAATGAACGAGACCCCGCCGCCGGGCGTGTATTATTGGAAACTCTCCTCGATGGAGGATTTGCTCTACATCGGAAAGTTCTACGTCGCCCCGTAACGACGCGCACCGTAGCGACGCGCCCCGTAGCGACGCGGGTTTACGAGGATCGCGGTCCTCGTCGCGTCTTGGCGAGCGTCTTGTCGAGGTCGGTCGTCGGCGCGGCGCACGCGTTGTTCTCGCAGTAATAATATCGCGTCTCCCCCTCGACGAGCGACATTTCTTTCGTGAACGGCGCTATCGCCGCCAACTCCTCCGCGTTTTCCGCGTTCTTCCACAGCGTCGCGTTTTCCGGATAGTAGCCGACCCGCAATCGGTCGAGCGCCTCCTCGGCGTCTTCCCCGACGATCGCCAACTCGCTCGCGGGTTCGCGGAGTTCCGCCAACGCCGCCAACGCGGCGGCGAATTGCGACGGCGCTCGCTCGATCTCCTCGCCCGCCGCGCGCAACGTCTTCTCGGCGAGCTCGCCGCGGCGCGCGTCCCCCGTCAATCGTCCGAGCCGTGCCGACGCGTACGCCGCCATAGACGCGCCGGAAGGCGTCGCCCCGTCGTGATGCTCTTTCCGTCGGAAGAAAACGTCCTTCCGCTCGATCGAAAAGAAGAACCCGCCGTTCTCCTCGTCCCACAGTCGCTCCTCGGCTTTGTCCAACGTCTCCGCCGAGCGCGCGAGCCACGCGGGATCGAACGTCGCCTCGTAGAGTTCGAGCAATCCAAACGCGAAGAACGCGTAGTCGTCGAGCGTCGCGTCGAATTTTGCGACGCCGTCTTTGTAGCGACGGAGGTACTCGCCGCGGTCGTCGCGGAGCTCGGCGAGGAGGAACTCGGCGGCTTCCGACGCGGCGTTTACGTATCTCGTCTCGGAAAAGGCGCGCCCAGCGCGGGCGAGCGCGGCTATCATAAGTCCGTTCCAATCGAGGAGTATTTTTTCGTCGCGAAGGGGACGGACGCGCGTTTCGCGGCGGTCGAAGAGTCGCGCGTCGATCGCGTCGAGTTTGGCGCGGAGCTCCTCTACGGATACCCCGCGCTTTTTCGCCAACGCCTCGTCGCTTTCCGTTTGGAAGAGGACGTTCGCTTTAGGTGGCGCGGCTCCGTGCGGATCGAAGAAATTCCCCTCGGGCTTCACGTCGTACGCCTCGCGTGCGAGGGGCGCGTCCTCGCCGAGCGCTTCGTCGATCTCATCGGCGCTCCAGACGTAGAACTTCCCCTCGACGCCCTCGCTGTCGGCGTCCTCGGCGGAGTGGAAGGCGCCCGTCGGATCGCGGAGATCGCGGAGGACGTAGTCGAGCGTCCGTTCGGCGGCGCGGCGGTATCGTTCCGCGCCCGTCGCTCGCCACGCGTCCACAAGCGCGAGCGAGATCGTCGCTTGGTCGTAGAGCATTTTCTCAAAATGGGGGAGGCGCCACTCGGCGTCGGTCGAGTAGCGATGGAAGCCGCCGCCGAGACGGTCGTGGATTCCGCCGAGGATCATTCCGTCGAGCGCGCGGGTCGCGGCGTCGAGAGCGTCCCGGTCCTCGGCGCGCCGCCGGCGCCGGAGGAGGAGGTCGATCCGATGCGGTTGGGGGAACTTGGGCGCGTCGCCGAATCCGCCATGATCCGGGTCGCTTTCGTCGAGCGTCTCCCGTACGCCGCGTTCGATAAGGGCGACGTCGGGGGTCTCGTCCGAGGCGGCCCGCACGCGGGAGAGCGCCTCCTTGAAGCGCGCGCTCGTCGCCAGCGCCTCCTTCCGATTCTCCCGCCAGAACGCCGCCACGCGCGGTAGCAGCTCCCGCATCCCGATGCGATTACCGCGCGTCTCTTTCGGGAAGTACGTCCCCGCGAAGAAGGGCGTCCCCTCCGCGTCGGCGAAAACCGTGAGGGGCCAACCGCCGCTCCCCGTCGAAGCGAGACACGCCGCCATAAACGCGCCGTCCACGTCCGGGCGCTCCTCCCGATCCACCTTGACGGGAACGAACCACTCGTTGATCATCGCCGCCGTCTCCTCGTCCTCGAACGACTCTCGCGCCATTACGTGGCACCAGTGGCATGTCGCGTAGCCGATCGAGACGAACAGCGGCTTGTCGGCTTCCCGCGCGGCGGCGAACGCCTCCTCGCCCCACGGATACCAGTCAACGGGGTTGGCGGCGTGTTGTAATAAGTACGGACTCTGTTCGTTCACCAGTCGGTTCGCGCGGGGCATAGGCTCTCCTTTTTCTTACACAACAAGCGGCGGGTCGGCGGGGTTCAAAAAAAGCGGACGCCGCTCGGGACGCCCGCCTCGTACAACTCTCGGAGATTACTCTCCCTCTTCCATCGGCACGGTGATTACAATCGCGCCCCGGAACTCGCCCTCGTGATAGCCCATCGCTTGGTCCTCGGGATAGCGCTCGGCGATCTTCGCGGCGACGTCCTCGGGAACGGCTTCCGCGTCCCCGTGGCACGTGAGGCACGCGCCCATCATACTCATCGGGCGGAAATATTTAAACGTAAGTTCGCCGTTCTCCTTTACGCGCTCGTAAAATATCTCGTCCTTCTCCATCGTTCCCGCCTCGATCTCCTCGGCGTACATCTCGAGCACTTCCTTCTCGTAGGCGTTCGGCGCGTTGTTCGGATTGCGCGGCTTGAGCGTCGTGCGTTTGATCTTCACGCCGTAGCGCTCCTCGATATCCGCCTTGATGATGTAGGCGGTGTCGGCGCAAACGCCGATCGCTTCGGCGGGACCTTCGGCGCTCATCGTTTGCATCAGCACGCCCATCATCGTTTTCATCAAATCGCCGACGGCTTGCTTGGCGGTTTCCTTCGGATCGTCGGCCGGATTGGTCGCGAGTATCGCGGTCGCCGCAAAGACGATAACGGCGAGGATGGTGATTTTTTTCATCGCTTATCCTTTTGATAGTGTTGAAAGAAATTCTCGAAGTCGGTCGGCGGTCGCGCTCGGTTGTTCGATCGGCGTCATATGGCCGCTTTCGGGGATCACTCGGAACGCCGCGCCCGGTATTTCGTCGGCGATCGCGCGCATCTCTTCGACGGGGGAGAGGGCGTCGTGTTCGCCGCAGAGCAAGAGCGTCGGGAAGTCGATCGTCGCGAGGAACGCGGTCGAGTCGGTTCTACCCTGCATCGCGAGCGCGCACCCCTTCACCCCTTTCGGGTCGGCGGCTTTCGCGGCGTCCATATGGCGTCGGAACTCCGCCTCCTCCTCCGACTTGAATCGATCGGAGAAGCACTTCGGCAGGAACCCGTCAACGAACGCGCCGAGACCGTCTTCGGTTATCTGTTTGATTCCCGCCGCGCGCCGAAGTTTCGCGGCGTTGTCGTCGGCGGCGGCGCGAGTGTCCAGCATAGCCGCGGCGCGGAATTTCTTCGGATCCCGCTCCAGCGCGCGGAAGCCGAGATAGCCGCCCATCGATAAGCCGCACAGGACGGGGCGATCGAGCCGCGTTCCTTCCACGACCGCGGAGAGATCGTCCACGAACGACTCCATCGTGTATTGCCCGTCGCCCACCTCCGAGGCGCCCAAGCCGCGGACGTCGTAGGCGACGCAATAGTAGTCGTCCTTCAGAAACTCGATCATCTTCGTCCACATCGCTTGCGTGTAGATAAATCCGTGAACGAAGACGACGGCGGGGTTGTCGGGGTTTCCATGTTCGGAGACGTTCAGTCCGTTAATCGTTCGCATCGTCGTTCCTTTCGCGTTCTTCGGTGGTTTCGTTTTCGTCGGTGGTTGGATTCGCGTCGTCCTTCGGCGTTCCGATTTCGTCGGCGTCGAGATCGACGGGTACGGCGGCGCCCGTGAGTAGCGCGGCGGCGCGCTCCACCGCGAGGCGCTCTCCGGCGAGGACGAACGAATCGCCGAGGCGGACGCGTTCGGCGCCGTCGGGGTGCAGTTTCGTTTCCTCGCCCCGCACGACGGCGACCGCGGAGGCGCCGGAGCGGGCGCGGAGGTGGATCTCGCCGAGCGTCTTGCCGAGGTTCGGATTCCCCTCCGCTATCTCGACCGTCTCGACGACCCGCTTGGCGAGCGCCGCGCGAAGACCCTCGAGCCGCAACTCGCCCGGCTCGCGGAGCGAGAGATAGTAGTTGTTTCGCATTTGCGTTATCTGCGTAACGACCGCGGACTCGGGCGCGCCGAAGCGGCGCAAGACGACGGAGAAAAATCTGAGCGACGCCTCGAGCTCGTCCGGCACCACCTCGTCGGCGCCTAATCGACGAAGCTCCTCGATCTCGCCGACGTAGCGCGTGCGGACGACGACGACGAGGTCGGGGT
>WJMR01000311.1 GCA_014727845.1 Ignavibacteriales bacterium | reverse complement strand
TCACTCCAGCTCGAACGCATGCTCCGACTTCGCGACGGCGCCTCCGCCGATCGGAAGGAAATCCGAAAATACCTCATAAAGGAATTGCGGCGCGCGTTAGACTAACGACCTTCCGAAAAAATTCGTATCATTAACGTAGGAAGTTTCGGGCAATTCGCTCGTCGCGCGGACGAGCAACCATCGTAAACGATAGGAGAAGTGAAATGGTTTTTATCATCGCATTGATTGCCGCGGCCGTCGCTCTGATTTTCTTTTTCGGCGCGAAGAAGCGGTTCGCAAAATCCGAGCAGACGCTCGCCCTCGGCGGCTTCGGCGTCGCGGCGCTCGTCGCGCTTATTCAGCTCATAACCGTGGTGCCGGCGGGTTACGTTGGCGTGGTGGATTTCTTCGGCAACGTCTCTGATAAAACGCTACCGGCGGGCGTCAACATCGTCAATCCGCTCGCCAAAGTCGTCAAGTTCTCGATCAAGACGCAGGAGATGAAGGAGGTCATGAGCGTCCCCTCGAAGGAGGGTTTGACGGTGCAGCTCGAGATCAGCTTGCTCTTTAGTCTCAATCCCGCGAAGGCGGGCGACATCTACAAGACGGTCGGGGACAACTACCTGGACGTGATCATCGTGCCGCAGTTCCGCTCGGCGGTGCGCGGCGTTACCTCCAAATACGAGGCGCGGGCGCTCTACACCTCCGAGCGCGAGGTGTTGGCCGAGGAGATAAAGGGCAACCTTTCGGATCTCGTCGCCGATCGCGGCGTTATCATCGAGCGGGCGCCCCTCCGGCAAATCGATTTGCCGTCCGAGCTGACGCGCGCCATCGAGGAAAAGCTGAAAGCCGAGCAGGAGAGCCAGAAGATGCAGTTCGTTCTCGAACGCGAGCAACAGGAAGCGGATCGGAAGCGGATCGAGGCGCAGGGCATCGCGGATTTCCAGAAGATCGTATCGCAAGGAATATCCGAGCAACTGCTGAAGTGGAAGGGAATCGAGGCGACCGAGAAGCTCGCCAACTCGAACAACACGAAAGTGGTGATCGTCGGGGCGGGCAAAGACGGTTTGCCCGTTATCTTGGGCAACAACTAACCGATCCGCCAAAACCCCCGTCGGACGCGCCTCTCGCGCGCCCTATGGTTTGAAAGCCCCGCCCGTCGGGGCTTTTTTTATGAGGACTCCTCGCCGCACTTTTGGAAGAGGAAGACGTACTCGTGCTTAAAAATGTAGTAGCCGCCTTTTAGCGCGCGGTAGCGCCACAGGTTTTCGCGGTTGCGTTTGGCGCGGTTGCCCGACATATTTTTTACGATCACGCTTTTCAACGCGAAGGCGGGTCGGCGGAGGATCGCGTCCATCAAGAGGAATCCGAGAGGGATCCATCGGGCGCCGGCGTAGGCGTCGCCGACGACGAGCGCGCAGTGGCGGTCGCGGTCGAGGAAGTCGGCGAGGTTGTCGAAGACGCGCTCGAACATCTCGACGAACCGCTCGACGTTCGGGGCGCGGCTGAGGTCGCCCGGGCGCTCGCTGAAGCGGACGACGTTGTGGTAGGGCGGGTGGAGGATCAACAGTTGCGCCGAACCGCCCTCGCCGAGGGCTTTGCGCACGGCGGCTTTGGTTCGGGCGGCGGCGGCGTCGCCCGTAACGACGGCGGTCGAGACGCCGTGCTCGTTCGGCGCGGAGCGGAGACGGACGCGCGCGCGTCGCGTCGCGTCGGCGTCGATATCCACGCCCACGCCGGCGCGTCCCAAGCGGAGGCACTCGAGGAGGGTCGTCCCGCCGCCGAGGAAGGGATCGAGGACGGTCTCGCCTTTGCGGGTGAATCGGCGCATCAATTGGTTGGGGATCTGCGGCACGAAGTTCCCGTGGTAGTCGGCGCTGTGCCCCTCGCCCCGCTCGCGCTCGTCGAACAGCCATAAGCTGTCGGTGAGGATGTCGGGGTACGCTTTCCAGTTATCGAGGTCGAGGTCGTTGTGTGGGGGCATGGTTAATAGGGGGGTAGGTTAAAAATGCTCCAAGAACTTAATGGCTTCTTTTATTGCTTTGCTTGTATCAGAGATACCTAATAACGTGCATGCTTTTCCCATTACTTTGTCATCTTTACCTTCTTGTAATATATCTTTAATCTTGGGTTTATATTTATTACCCCTTTCTTCGGAGATATTTGGTTTAATCACCATACTATAATTTACTCCTATAAGGGGCAAGGAGGTTTGTATAAATCTGGCGGCGATGATTATTTCAAGCGAGGGATTAATCTTAATCTCGCTATTTGCCGGCGTGATAGCATTAAAATCTGGGTTGAATTCTTCATCGTAATCGAAATCAAGATCTTCGCTCAACCAATTGCTAATTAACTTTGCATAATACTCATTTTCAACAAGCTCAAGTAAGTTAGGAATATCGGTAGATTCTTTCGGTAAAAAATTAAGTATATGCTTAAAAATGTCCTGTGCTTCGTTATCCCCGTCGTCATCTTTGTAAAAACTAATAAATAATAGATACGCGAGAAGACGGAGGATTGCATAATAAATTATCATCAATGGGTAGTAATTGGGGTCTTTTTCGTCTTGAGCGTCGGGAGGGCCGTTAACGAAGGGAAAAATTTCGAGGGTTTTTAAACATCGCTTTGCAAATTTGTAATCCCTTTTACGAATAGCGTACTTGGTGAGAAACATCAATTTATTGGTAATTATTGCAAACCCTATGAGGTCTTCTTTGTCTCGTGATTCTTTGAATTCGGAGAGAGCGTTGGAGTAAATATACTTATAACTACTAATAGCGGCATCTTTCAATAGTTCTTTATTATCATCTTTCGTGGACTTCAGCGCTAAACTGAAATACTTAGCAATAAATCCGACTTTTATTTCGAAGGCGCTCCAGTTCTTGGACGAAAACGAAAATTTGCAAGTTTTGTAAACG
>WJMR01000310.1 GCA_014727845.1 Ignavibacteriales bacterium | reverse complement strand
GTGGAGAAATCCGACGCGACGGCCGAAACGCGACGCGGACTCCTCGCCCTTCTCGTCGCGTTTTTCGTGATCTACGTGGGCGCCGAGGCGAGCTGGGGCAATTGGGTTTACTCGTACGCGCTCGAGGCGAACGTGGCGGACCGCGCCGAAGCCGCCTACCTCAACTCCGCCTTTTGGGGGATGCTCACGTTCGGACGCCTGGCGGTTATTCCCGCCGCCTCGCGAGTGGCGCCGAGGAAGATGCTCGCGCTCGCCCTCGGCGGCGCCGTCGTCGCGGGGTCGATCGGCTCGTTGTGGCACGACTCGGCGTTCGCCGCGTGGCTCTCCACCTTATTAATGGGCTTCTCGATGGCGCCCGTCTTCCCGACGATGCTCTCGTTCGCCGAACGTCGGATGACGCTCGACGCGCGGATTACGGGCTTCTTTTTCGCCGGCGCCTCCGCCGGATCGGTGGCGACGCCGTGGGCGATCGGACAATTGATGGACGCGTACGGACCGGCGATGATGCCGACCGTCGTGCTCGTCGCCGTCTCGCTCGCCCTCCTCACGCTCGGCGTCGTGACGAACTACTCGCGCCGAATGGAACGCGCCTAATGCCGCGCACGATTTGGTCGATCGTCGAACCGAAAGGATCGGGGAAAACCTCGACGCTACTCGCGTGGGCGCGCCGACAAGGCGACGCGGCGGGCGTGGGGCAACCGACGATCGACGGCGTTCGGTATTTAGAAATCGTCGAGACGGGCGAGCGCCTCCGGCTCGAGGCCGGCGCCGAGGAATCCGACCCGCTTCTCGTCGGGCGATATCGCTTTAGACGGGAGGCGTTCCGCCAAGCCAATCGTCGCGCCGTCGCCGCGCTCAATCTCGACCCCGCCGTTTTTTTTCTGGACGAGATCGGCGCGCTGGAGCTCGAGGGAGAAGGCGTCGCGCCCGCGCTCGAACGGGCGTTGGCGACGAACCGGGCGGGGCGTCTCCTCCTCGTTATTCGCGAACACCTCGCCGAGGATATTCGCGAGCGCTTCGGAATCCACGACGACGAACAAATTCCCCTCGCGCGTTTCCGATCCGACACAACAAACCGAGCCGACGGTACATAAAAAAAGCGGAGCCGAAAATCGACTCCGCCTAAAAACGCGCGCTCGCGCCTATCTTCCGATAGAAACGAATCGCTACTTAACTAAAACGCGCTTGGCGTCGTTTTGCCGTGCCCAACGCTCGGCTTGCTCGGCTACCTTGCCCGTCGCCTTGTGGTATTTGATCATCTCGTAGATCTCGGCTTGGGAGTAGCTGTTCAAGTTGCCTTGGTCTTGCGGCGTTTCATACGCCGACTTATCGCCCGCGGCGGGTCTGCCCTTCGGTTGGCGCGCCCGCTCGTACGCCAATTCCGAGAGGGGTTTCGACATCACGCCGTTGCTGAAGGTGTAGGGGTCGCCGTTTGCCTTCGCGTTGTAGAGGTAGTTGTTCGCTTCGTCGTATTCGTCAACCACGTCGTAACCGTCGGCGATCAGCGCCATAAAGTAGCTACCGTTAAGCGTACTCGGCACCGTGTATCCCCATGTAAAGTAGCTACCGGCGCTACCGCCCATAGCTTCCGCCACGCTCTGTTGGGAGGCGAGGTCGATGTGCGACCACCAGTTGCTGGCGCCGGGTCCGCCCGAGAGCGAGCCGTCTTCGCCGTAATTTCCGTAGTCGTCGGTGTAGTAGTCGTAGAGGAAGACGCCCCACTCGTTGGCGTCGTAGGCGTTGTAGTAGATGTAGAGAATCGCCCAGTCGGCGCTCGCGGAAAGCGTCGAGGAGCCGATGTTATAGACGTTGTAATCGAACTTACGGACGCGCGAGTCGGTTTGCTCGGGGTCGTCGTAGTCTTGGAAATCCCACGAGATTAGGTCGTGCGTGCCGGAAGTGGTTCCGCCGTCGGAAGGATCGTAGTCGCCGGACGGTTTGTTCTTCGCGACCAGCGCGACGAAGCAAAAATTCTCGCTGACGAAGAAATCCTGATCCACCCAAACGAAGCCGTTGTCGCCCCAACCCGGGCCCCACGAGTTAACCAAACGGAAGGAACCGTTGGGACCTTTCGAGTCGTCGTAACCGACCAAGAGCATCGCATGATAGGCGTGCATCATACCCGGATTATTATAGGTGTCGTAGTCGTACACCGACGCGTCGCTCCACTTCATAAAGCGGTCGCCGAGTTTCGCGCCGATCACGATCGGTCGTCCGTCCTCGAGGTATTGCTTCAGCTCGTTTATGGATACGGTTATTTTTCGGTACGCCTCGATTTTATGCGCGGCGGCGTCGGAAGTCCAGCTGCCGGTGGGTTGGCAGTCGTTCAAATCCGTGTAGGGAACGCTCGCCAACGTGGCGACGCCGTCGTTAAGCATCACGTCCATCACCGCCTCGAAGGAGGTGCCGTCGCAACCGTCGGGCTTTTTGCTCGCGGGCAGTCGCCAGAAGATATCCTTCGGGCTGAATTGGTATTGCGTGTTGGCGAGATCGGAGGAGGAGAGTCCCAAGTCCTTCGCTTCGAGCGCGGCTTTGAGGTTGTAGCCCGCCGCCCACGCCACGCACGTGCCGTATTGCCCTTGGTTGCCGATCGGCGGTAAGTATTGCGTGAGCGAAACCGACGGAGGCAAGTTCGTCGTGTTGTCGAAGTTGATGTCCTCTTCCAGCGAGCCGGTGTCTTCTTCCTCGAAAAGCCAGCCGAGATTACTCAACAACCCTTCTTCGTCTTCGAGCGCTTCGACAAGCTCGTCGCAGCCGAGGAAGTTGCTCGTCGCGACGACGAGGGCGAGGGGCGTTAAAAACATTAAAAACTTCTTCATGGTGTATCTCCCCGTTTTACGGATGTTATCGTCGTCGAAACATAATTATTCCGACTATCAATACAAATAGCCGAACGTCCTAATGTGACGGTCGGCACGGGCGGTTTTCAGCGATTAACTTTCAAGTCTATCGCTCGGAAACGTGTCGTTTGAGTTATTTCAGCGCCTTGCCCTTTGTAAGCGTCACGGCGCCGCGCGCGTCGATCTCGCCTTTTGGGCCCATTTTAAAGTCGGCGCGTTCGGGCGCTTTGCCTCGGAACTCCGCGCGGAGGAAGGTCGCCTCGCCTTCGACGCTCGCCTCGTCAAAGATCGCGTCGCCGTCGAAACGGGCGTTCTCGAACGAACCGAGGATGTTGAACTTCGAGTCGCCGAAGTCCGACTCGGCTCGCCAGAGGGACGTGTTGAAAAGCGCCTGATTGCCGAATTCGACGTAGTGGAAGTCGGCGTCGCCCTCGAAACGGGCGCGGGAGAAGTCGGTGTAGCCGAAGAATTTCGCCGATCCGAAGAAGGCGAGATCGTTGAAGCGCGCGGTCTGGAAG
>WJMR01000309.1 GCA_014727845.1 Ignavibacteriales bacterium | reverse complement strand
TTTTAATGGAGCTCAACAACATGGTCGGCGTCGAGTCGGCGTAATCCTTCCACTATTTTTCACCGAGTAATCGCGACACTCGTTCGTATTCTTCGGGCGTGTTGACGTTCGTCAACGAGGCGGGATCGAAACGCGGCGTCCGTTCGAGGGGAAGTTCGTCGGCGTCAAGCTCCGCCGCGAGTCGGCGAATCGAGAGCGCGCTTTTCGGAAGGTCCGCGCGACGACGGACGAGCGACGACGCGACGGGAAGAGCGTCGGCGACGCGATAGACGACAAGTTGCGGTTGTCGGATTCCTTGGATTGTCGGGACGAGCGCCGACGAGGCGGGCGACGTCGAGAGCGCCGCGGCGAGGGAGGCCGCGTCGAGCAGGAGGAGATCGCAAGAGAGAACGACCAGCCGATCCGTTCGGCAGGCGGCGAGCGCGGCGTGCGTTCCGCCGAGCGGTCCCGATTCCGGAACGAGATCGACGATCCGGCGCGCGCCCTCGATCTCCTCGTCGCGAGGCGTCGCCTCGACGAGCATGGTTTCCGACGCGAGCGGCGCCGCGAGTTCGATCAATCGCTTCGCCGCCGTCGCGTCGCCCAAGGGGAGCGTCGCCTTGTCGCGTCCCATCCGCGTCGAGCGCCCGCCCGCGAGAATCGCCGCCGATACGTCCGGGAACGCGACGCTCATTTGCACGAAAGAAATCGCACCGTGTTCTCGAGCTCGTCCAGCGCGCGTCCGAGCGACTCGACGACGTAATCGACGTCCTCCTCGGACGTCTCTTCCGAAAGCGAGAAGCGCACGGAACGGTGCGCCTCCTCCTCCGTTCGTCCCATCGCCATAAGCACGTGCGTTGGTTCGGGCGAGCCCGCTTTGCACGCCGACCCCGACGAAAGCGCGATCCCGCGTTGATCCAACGCGACGACCGCCGACTCGCCTCGGAGATCCGGCAGGGAGAGATTGAGCGTGTTCGGCAAGCGGCGCTCGCGCGAGCCGTTGAGCCGCGCCTCCGGCAAGACCGACCGAATACCCTCCTCTAATCGATCGCGCAACGCGCGGACGCGATCCGCCGCCTCGAGCGAGCCGACCGCCAACTCGGCGGCTTTGCCCAATCCGACGATTCCCGGTATGTTCTCCGTTCCCGCGCGTACGCCGACCTCCTGTTTGCCCCCGTGTATCAAGGGCGTTAGCCCCACGCCCTTCCGAACGTAGAGCGCGCCGACGCCTTTGGGACCGTGAAATTTATGCGCCGAGAGGGAGAGGATATCCACGCCGAGCTCTTCGACCGACACGGGTATCTTGCCGATCGCTTGCACGGCGTCGGTGTGAAAAAGGACGCCGCGTTCGCGTGCGATTGCGGCGAGCTCGGCTATCGGTTGGATCGTCCCGACCTCGTTGTTCGCCGTCATCACACTCGCCAGAACGGTGTCGTCGCGGAGGGCGTCGCGAAAGTCGGCGGTGGAGATCGTCCCGTCCGCGTCCGAAGGGAGATAGACGACCTCGAAGCCGATCGACTCCAAGAACCGCGCGGCGTTGAGGACGGCGGGATGCTCGATCGTCGTCGTAACGATATGCGCGCCCTTCTTGCGCAAGGCGAACGCCGCTCCCTTGAGCGCGAGATTATCCGCCTCCGAGCCGCCGCCCGTGAAGTATATCGATTTTGGACGCGCGCCGATCAATCGCGCCACGCTTCGTCGCGCCGCCTCGAGGGCGCTCTTCGCCGAGGCGCCTCGGCTATGGACGCTCGATGGATTGCCGAACTCTTCGACGAGAAAAGGCGTCATCGCCTCGACGACCTCGAGAGCGACGCGCGTCGTGGCGTTGTTATCGAGATAGACTTCCCGCTCGACTTTCTTTTCCACCCTCGCTTCGTCGTTGATTCGCAGTCGGTCGATCCGCGCAAACGTCTCGCGCTCGTCGTCGCCCCCTTCCTCGATTTTCTCGACCTCGCAGAGGAGCGCTTTGTAAATCGGGAAGCCGGAGATCTCGTCGAGATTCTCGACGTCCGTCAACTCGTTGACGTTCCACTCGCGCCACGGTTTCGTTCCCGTCGGGCCTCCCGCGCCCATCTCGCACTCGATAGAGCCGGGAGCGATATCCTCGGATACGACGGCGCGGAAGGGCACGGCGCCGCGCGGCGTCTTCACCAACGTCAAGTCGCCCGTGCGGATGTCGCGTTTAGCCGCGTCCTTCGCGGCGATCTCGACGGTCGGCTCGGGATCGTCCTTGTTGAGCGAGGCGATCTCGTGAAACTGCGAGCGGAATTTCGAGTGGTTCCGCGCGCCCGAGTTGAACACCAACGGATAGCGCTTCGCTAATTCCGGCGCGGCGAGCGGACCCTCGATCGGTTCGGTGTATTTGGGCAACGGTTCGTAGCCGTAGTCTTCGAGGATCGTCGAGGCGATCTCAAACGTGCCCGACGGAGTGTCGAAGCCCGGCTCGCCGTCGGGGCGCAACCCGCCCTTCTCCCACTTACGATATTCGACGGCGGGTTGGTCGATCTTCACGACGCCGCCCGCCTCGCGAACGTCCTCCAATGAAAAGCCGCTCCCCTCGAGGGCGAAGCGCAGTAGCGCCTCCTCGGATTGCGGGTAGAGCTCTCCGTAGCCGAGGCGCTCGGCGAGTTCCGCCATAATGAGATAGTCGTTGCGCGCCTGCCCGACGGGCTCGATCACTTTCTCGCGGAGGCGGAAGATCGGTCCGTACACGGTGTAGCTGTCGATCTCGAACATCGTCGTGGCGGGGAGCACGATGTCCGCGTAGGCGGCGTCGGCGGTGAGCTTCCGGTCGATCGTCGCGACGAAGTCGAGCTTCTCGAACGCTTCGCGCCAGACCGAGGTTTGGGGCCAAGACGTGAGCATCGAGGCGCCGTGAATAAGTAGCGCGCGGATGGGATACGGCTCGCCCTTGAGCGTCGCGTCTAAAAGACCCGTCGCGTGCGACTCGCCGCGGTACGCGCTGTAGATCGGGAACTTGTCGCGCGCCGCCGCCTTGGCGAGATTCGGGTTCGATTGGTTGCACGAGCGGTTGATCGGGAATTGCGAACCGAGCGGTGCGAGGCCGATCCCCCCGGGAACGTCGAGTTGACCCGCGAGCGCGAAGAACGTCAACGCCGCGCGTATCGCCTGCACGCCGCTGTTGGAATACTCGAGCCCGGTGTACATCACGGGACACGCGCCGCCCGAGGTCGCCACCGCTCGCGCCAACCGACGCACGGTTTCCGCCTTCACTCCCGTGATCGGCTCGGTTTGCTCGGGGCGGAAGTGTTGCGTGTAGCGTCGGAGGTCGTCGAATCCGCGACACCATTTTTCGGCGAACTCCTCGTCGTAGAGATCCTCCTCGACGATCGTCTCGATCAAGCTCAACGCGAGCGCGCCGTCGGTTCCGGGTCTGATCGGAATCCACTCCGCCCCGACGCGCTTCGCCGTCTCGGTGCGTCGCGGATCGATAACGAAAATCTTCGCGCCCCGTTCGGCGGCGGCTTCGAGGCGGCGCATATCCAGCGGCGGCGAATCGGTCGCGGGGTTGGCGCCCCAGACCACGAGCGTGTCGGCGTTCTCGATATCCTGAAACATATCGACGAGCATCCTGCCCATCGTCGTGTGCGGGGCGATCATCGCGAAGGAGACGTAGCAGAGCGCGCCGACGCCCATCGTGTTCGGCGATCCGAACGGAAACAGCACGTTCGACGCCGAGGAGACCGCCGCCTCTTTCGGTTGATACATATCGCACAGCGAAAGCTCGAAGGCGCCGCGACCCGTGTAGATCGCCGTCGCCTCGGGACCCGACTCTCGCTTGATTCGCTCCAAGTTCTCGACGATCGCGTCGTACGCCTCGTCCCACGAGATCGGCTCGAAATCGTGCGTCCCCTTCTTCCCAACGCGCCGAAGCGGCGTTGTAACGCGGTCCTCCGAATACACGATGTCGGGCGCGCGCAATCCGCGTCGGCAAATCATACCGAGCGGATGCGTCTCGTCCTTCCGCGTCTCCGTGATTTTCCCGTTCTCCAGTTTCACTTCGATCCAACACGCCGCGGGACAAATCCCGCAAATGGCGCGCGTCCAACCGTCGGTTCTCTCGGCGAGCGCCGTCATATCGTTTCCGTTAGGTTTGGAGATTCCGTAAATTTCCGAACAATATATTTAATTGACGAACCGAGCGCCACTCTCGCGCGGTTCGTTTTCATGAACACCAACCGCTACTATGGAGTGGAATATGGACAAGCGGAAATTTCGTTGGCGGGGATTCATCAGTCTCTTCGCGTTACTTCTTATGATCGCCATCGCCTTTTCGGGCGTCGTGCTATATTTTTCGCCGCAGGGGAGAATCGCCCATTGGACGCAATGGACCTTCCTCGGTTTCCTGAAGGACGACTGGACGGCGCTCCACCTCCTCACTACATACGTATTTCTCGTCGCGCTCGGGTTTCACATCTACTATAACTGGAAGACGCTCCTCTCATATCTTAGGAAGAAAGCCCGCGAGGCGCTCGCGATGACGCGCGAGATCGCGTTGGCTACCGTCGTTACGGCGGCGATGGTCCTCGTCTCCTTCGCGTCGGCGCCTCCCGCCTCTTGGGTGGTGGAGTTGGGCGAGTACTTCACCGAGTCGTGGGCGACGCCTCAAACCAAACCGCCCGCGCCGCACGCCGAGGAGTGGACG
>WJMR01000308.1 GCA_014727845.1 Ignavibacteriales bacterium | reverse complement strand
CGCGATTACTAAGGGGATTCCGAGACGCGCCCCCTCGGCGAGCGCGGTCGAGTCGTAGAAGAACGAAAGGTCGCCGATCAATAGCGCCGTCGGCGTTCCGCGCCCCGTTGCCGCGCCCAACGCGGTCGAGATAATTCCGTCGATGCCGCTTGCGCCGCGATTGACGAACACGTCGAGCGCCTTCGCCGAGGTCGGCGCGAACCAATCGACGTCGCGGACGGGGAGACTGTTCCCGATCACGAGCGAGGCGCCCTCGGGGAGGAGCTCGACAAGGTCTCGCGCGACGCTCGCTTCGAAGGGAAAGGGCGCGGTCGTTTCTTCGATCGTCCCGCGCGCCGTCCGCTCCAAGCCGAGAATCCGCTCGCGCCATCGGTTGCGACGTAGCGTCGGGGGCGCGTCTTGCGCGAGGGCCTCCGCAAACGCCCCGACGTCCGCGGCGATGGCGACGTTCGCCGTCTCGCCGGGATCGAACCAATCGCCGTGCGGATTCACGAGATAGCGCTCGGCGCTCGTCCGCTCGGCGAACTCTTCGAGCTTGAGCGACGTGGGCGTGGCGCCGAAGTGAATCCAGATATCGGGATCGGGGAAATCGTCGAGCGCGCGGAGAAGCGCGTCGTACGTTGAGACGACGAAGTCGGTCTCCACCGCGCCAAAACGGTATTGGGAAGCGGCGTCGGCGAGGATCGGCGCGTCGCTCGATTCGGCGAGCTCGATCAACGCTCGCGTTCTCGCGCCCGGCGGCTCGGGTCCGACCGAGAGCAAGGGACGCTCGGCGTTCCGCCACCGCTCGACGATCTCCGCGTAGGAGGGGAGATCGCGAAAGGCGCGTCGGGGGGTCGGTCGGATATCCTTGAAGGGCGCGGGCGTCGGCGGATCGAACTCGTCGGTGACCGCCTCGGGTTCGAGGGGTTTCCGAAACGGGAAGTTGATTTGCACGGGACCGGGATCGACGACGGTCGCCAGTCGGCACGCCTCGTTCGCCAACGATCGGATTCGCGCCAAGGCGGCGGGCGCGAGATCGGGCGGGCGGGCGTCGAAGAATCCGCGAAGGTGATTGGCGTAGAGCGCGCGCTGGTCGATCGTTTGGTTGGCGCCTTTGCCGACGAGCTCGGGAGGGCGGTCGGCGGTCAGCGCGAGAATCGGGGTTCGACGTTGGTACGCCTCGACGATCGCGGGGAAGTATTCCGCGGCGGCGGCGCCCGAGGTGCAGACGATCGCGACGGGTTCTCGCGTCGCTTTCGCCAATCCGAGCGCGAAGAAGGCGGCGCTCCGTTCGTCCACAATCGTCGTCGTCTCGACGTCCGCGCGTTTATGGAACGCGGCAACCAACGGTGTGTTTCGCGATCCGGGAGAAATCACGGCGCGCCCGACGCCCGACTCGACGAGCGCCTCGACGGCGACGTCGGCGTAGAGGACGTTTCGGTTACCCTTCATCGCGGAAGGGGGAGAGGGCGGCTTGGAATTTCAGCTCGGTCTCGTCGAACTCTTTGACGGGGTCGGAGGCGTCCACGATGCCGCATCCCGCAAAGGCGGTGAGCGTTCCTCGTTTCACGAGCGCGCTTCGGATGCCGACGACGAAGTCGCCCTCCTTGCCGGGGGAGAACCACCCCGCGGCGCCGGCGTAGAGACCTCGCGGTTGGCGCTCCACGTCGCGGATCACGTCGTACGCCTTCCCTTTCGGCAATCCGCAGACGGCGGGCGTCGGGAACACGCGATCCAACAAGGGGAATAATTTCCGCTCTCGTTTGAGCCGCCCTTCGACGCGCGTTTGCAGATGCATAATGTTCGGAAGTCGCTTCAGTCGCGGCGTATCGTCGCGTCGGAGGTCGGAAGTCGCCTCGCGGAGCGCGTCCATCACATAGTCCGCGACGAAGCGATGTTCGGCGAGATCTTTTTCGGAGGCGAGAAATTCCTCGGCGAGCGCGGCGTCCTCCTCGGGCGTTTCGCCGCGTTTCCACGAACCCGCGAGCGCCTCGACGTAGGCGACGCCGTCCTGCAATCGCAGCAACGTTTCGGGACTGGCGCCGAAAAAGAGCGACTCGCCTCTGCGGTACGCGAAGACGTAGCACGCGGGAAAGCGCTCTTTCAATCTCGCGAGCGCGGCGCTTGGGGAGAATTCGGAATCGAGCCGATAGGAGACGCGTCGGGCGAGGACGGCTTTATCCAACGAGCCCGAGCCGATGAGGCGCTTTACCTCCTCGACTTGCTCGATCCACCGCTCGCGGTCGCGGTCGTCGTATCCCGAAACGGGCCGAACGTCGAGCGCGTCGGGAACGACTCGTCGTCGCTCGGCGTCGAGTTCCTCCAACGCCTTCTCGAACCGCGCGACGAGACGCTCCACCGAAGAACGCCCCTCCACGAGGGCGTTATATATTAGATAGTCTTTCTCCCCGATCCGAAGGATAAGCCGTTCGGGCACGAACCATCGGGAGTCGTCGAAGTCGCGCCACTCGTCGGAGCGTTCGTCCGGCTCGAACGTGACGGCGCCGACGAAGAGGGGCGGTCGTTCGGGCAACCCCTCGGCTCGTCGGAGAACGCGCTCGGGCAAATCCGCCATCAGTCGAGCCGTTTCCTCGAAGCGTTTCCTACCGCGCGTCGAGACGGCGTACGCCTCCCCGACGCCGCAGAAGGCGAACCGCTCTTCGGGGCGCTCGAAGTAGAAGGCGGTTTCGTCGCCGTCGGCGAAGCGCTCCAACCCGACGCCCGAAAGCCGATCCCCCAACGAGACGGCGTAGCCCGCCAATCGCGGCGCGCCCGTTTTCCGAGCCGCCTCGCGCTGTTCGTTCAGAAAATCGACGACGGCGTCCGCCGATACGGCGCGTTCGATAAACATAGGTCCTTTGCGTTTCGTATGAATCAAGCCGCGGAACGGAATAACCCGACTAATATATAAGTATCGCGTCAAACTTTCCACACACGGGAGTCCGCAAAACGAAAAGGCGTCTCGTCGAGACGCCTTTCGGAGGAATTACGCCATCGCGCGGAGTCGCTTCACGCGCTCCTCGATCGGCGGATGGGTGGAGAATAGTTTCGAGACACCGCCGCCGCTGAGCGGATTGACGACGAACATATGCGCGGTCGCGGGCTCGGCGCCTCGGATGGGCCGGCGCTGGTTGTGGAGTTGCAGTTTCTCGAGCGCGGAGGCGAGGGCGCGGGGGTCGCCGGAAATCTTGGCGCCGGATTCGTCCGCCATATACTCGCGCGACCTCGAGATCGCGAGTTGCACGACCGTCGCGGCGATCGGGGCGACAATAATCATCAGCAGTCCGCCGATTAATCCGCCCCCCTCGTCGTCGTCGCTTCCCC
The DNA here is from genome assembly GCA_014727845.1 of Ignavibacteriales bacterium. Lineage (GTDB taxonomy): Bacteria > Bacteroidota > Ignavibacteria > Ignavibacteriales > Ignavibacteriaceae > WJMR01. The sequence goes on along the minus strand of WJMR01000308.1, from coordinate 17,847 downwards.
CGAATCCGCCGAACATCATCGCCCAACTCGCCATATGAGCGATCATCGTCACCGCGCCGGCGAACGTGGCGGAGACGGTCTGCACGAGGATGTCGCGATTCTTGACGTGCGAGAGTTCATGCGCGATCACGCCCTCGAGCTCGCGGTCGTCGAGCGCGCGGAGAACGCCCGTCGTAACCGCCACGGCGGCGTTCCGCGGGTTCCTGCCCGTCGCGAACGCGTTCGGCGTGTCGGATTGGATCACGTAAACCTTCGGCGTCGGGAGCCCCGCGCGCTCCGACAAACGCGCCACCGCGTCGTACAGCTTTGGCGCCGAGGAGCGATCGACCTCCTTGGCGCGATACATCCCCAAAGCGATCTTATCCGAATACCAATACGACACAAAATTCATCACCGCCGCCATCACGAGCGCGACGACCATACCGACGTTTCCGCCCAGCCACCATCCGACCGCGAGGAACAGCCCGGTCATCAGCGCCATTAGCGCGCCGGACTTTAACGCGTTCATTGTTCTCTCCTTTGTTTTATAGTTCGCTCTTCCGCGAATGTTTTCGGTACAACGCCCGAAAACCTCGCCGGGTTCCGTTTTGTGGAATAAGACGTCCGAACCGACCGACGGTTTCGCGCGGCGCGGGAATTCGGGAAATGTTGATAATGCGATTAAAATTGACGTTTTCCATTTTTTTAACTAATCTTAATTGACAAAAAGCGCGGCAACCGGAGCGTTCCTACGCGCCGCGTCCGCTCATAATTATATTAGTTGACTTTTGATCGTAATGATAGGGAGCGAGCAATGCGGGGATTAGGCGCGGCTATTATTCTCTTCTTTCTTCCGCTATTCACAACAAGCGTTTCCGCTCAAGAATACACGTTAACCGTATCGGATCGCGCCGAAGAATTGGCGACGAAGATCGAGCAAACGGGCGACGCGGAAGCGTATCAGTGGAACCTCGTCGAGGAATATCTCGCCAACGCCGAGCCGGAATTGGCGCTGCTCGAGATTCTCGATTACGAACAAGATCGGCGCCTCGACGCCGCTCAACGGGCGGAAAAGGGGAAGATCCTCCTTTGGCTCGAACTCGAAAAACGCGCGACCAACGCCCTGGCGGAGGCGTATTTCGCGAAGCCCGACAACGAAACGGCGATGTATTTGGCGGTGGCGGATCGCCTGGCGGGCGGCGCCGAACGAAGCGCGCGAACGCTAACGGAGATCGGCGCGGAAGACCCCGACCTTGCGATGAAGCTCGCGAAACTCTATCAGGACTTGTTTCTAAGCGGTAAAAAAGTCGCGGCCGGCGCGGCGGCCGACGCCCTCCGCGATTACGATCCCGAGGCGTATCATCAATACTTCCCGTTGCCGCAGATTTCCATTTACTCCCCCGAGGAGGGCTACCAAACCGACGCCGCCGAAGTCTCGGTCGTCTTCGACGTCAAGCATGGCAACCCGATTCGCCGAATCACCGTCGCCGACTCGACGATCTACGAGTTGAGCGAGGAAGACGAGGAACATCTGGACGAGCGCTCGTTTACGGGATCGTTTACGAGCTTGGCGCCGGTCGGCGCCGGGCGGAACGAGATCGCCGTCGTCGCCGAGGACGTCTTCGGCTACTCCTCGACCGCGACCGCGACGGTCAACGGCTTGAACTTCACGCGTCCCGCCGAGTGGAGCGCGCCGTTGGCGGACTCGCTGAAGGCGGCGGTCGCCTACGTCGAGAGCTACGTCGGCGATGAAATCCTCGCGATCGACAAAGACGGAACCTATCGAGCGGTCGTCTTCTCCTATAGCGACGAGGATTCGATCTCCGCGTTCGACAAGGGGTTGTATTGGAACGACCTGCTCGCGCATCCTCACGTCGGACTCCCCGAGAAGAGGAACGTAAAAACGCTGATCGGCGAACGGGCGACGGCGGGCAACGTCGATATGATTTTCGGATCGTGGATCCTCCCCGCGCTCAACCTTAAGACGAAGCTCTTCGTCTATCTGAACGGAAGCTGGCGGATCGACGACGACGAGTGGAGCGTCGGAACGGTGGACGGTCGCGCCGACGTGAAGCCCCATATCGAGACAATCGCGCGAACGGCGAACGGCGGCATGACGATCGTCTTCGGCGGATTGCTCCCGGGCGAGGCGGACCGTTTGGAAGCCGCCTTACCCGGAGCGCTAAACGCGTCGAGCGCCGGCGCCGAGGCGGCGATACTCGCCGACGCGCAGTTCGAGTGGAAGTTCACGCGAGGAGCGCTCGACGCCTCCGTCGCGACCGTCGAATCGCTTCGGCTCGACGCCGACGCAATCGCCGAGCTCGACTCGCGCGCCCGCGTCGTCTCCAACGGAGGCGGTTCGGTTCCCTTCGGCGAGAACCCCGCCCTCAAAGCGCGCGCCGCCCACGGCTCCCTCTACGACGAGTTCGAGACGAAGATCTCCTCCGACCGATTGAGCGCGAGCGAAAAACAAACCGTCTTGGAGTTCGTCTCCGATTGGCGTCGTTATTCCGAAATGAAACGGTATGTGGAAAACAGACTACCCGCCGAAGACTTGCTCATCCAGGCGGAAGAATATTTCAGCAGAACCGAAGAGGAGGGACAATAATGATACGTCTCGCACTATGCTTGGCGATCGCCGCGTCGGTCGCCTTCGCCCAACGGACGCCCAAGGTGGTCGTCTTCGCGCTCGCCTCCGACGGAACGCAGAGCGCGCGCGCCGAAGGAAGCGTATCGGCGGCGGAGGATTTCCGCGACTTGATCATAGACTCCTATGAGAACATTGAGATCGAATCGTGGTTCTGCGACGTGGACGACGAGGACTCCGCCCCCTTCACCGTCGCCGCGTCGGAAACGTTCGGCGCGTCCGATTCGATTGACTTATTATTCGGATTCGTCGCCGGCGCGTGGAGTGAGACGCCCGACCGCGCCCGCCCCGCGTTGGCGAACGAACGGAAGGTTGAGATTTCCGCGAACTATATAACGCGACACGCCGCCTACGCGCCCAATAGACTCGGGATCTATCTCATCGTCTCCCCGATGAACAACGCCTTCCCCGAGGACATCTTCCCCGCGCCGAGCGGCGACGGCGAACCCGGACGATATGTCCTTCGCGTCGTCAACAAAGTGGGCACGCCCTTTGAGGACGCGGTCGAACGCGCCTTCGAGGCGTTCGAGAAAACAATGGAGACGAGGAGGGAGGACGCTTTTATGGATTTCTACAAGGCGCTCGTTTCGGGATTGGAGGCGAAGAATCTCGACGTCGCCGAAATCAAACTCAACTAACGCGACGTTTGGATTGACTCAACAAGTTTGCAGAGGTATGGTAATGGTTTTTCGTAGTCTTTTCTTCTCCGCGTTTCTTGTCGTCGCGGCGTTCGGTCAAGCCGCAAAAACGGAACTCGATCTCAACGCGCTCGACTTCAGCCGCTACCCCACGGTCGATCTCTACGTAACCGCGACGACCGACGGCGCCCCCGTGGACACCGACGTTCTACGCAACGCGTTGCGCTTTCTTCGCCAAGACGATTTCCGAAACATCCCCGTCGAGGAGCTGGAGTCGGTGTACGACCTGAAGATGAAAGGCGAGGCGGAGATGTACATCGCGCTCGTTTTTGACAACTCCGCCTCGATGAAGGGGCGGAACAAGACGCTCGAAGACGCGGCGATGAAATTCATCGACGGCATTCTTCCGGGCGACTACGTCGGTATTTTCGATTTCGGCGACGGCTCGCTCACCCAAACGGCGCCCGAGTTCGACGGCGAACTCTACGCGCGGCAGCGCATCGGATTCACCAGCTCGAAGCTCTTCCTTAAACGGCAGGCGCTCACGCCTAACTTCTCGGCGCGCACGTATATGTACGACGCGATGCTCTACGCGCTCTCGCGGCTCAACGCCTCGACCGTTCTCGGGCAAAAGCTCCTCATATTTTTCTCGGACGGTATGAACGTCGGCTCCGAATCCGATATGGACGACGTGCGGAAGTGGGCGTTGGAATACGACATCCCGATCTACGCGCTCGACCTCTCCGCCTCGCCCAACCCGCAACTCGAGGAGCTGGCGGAGGCAACCCTCGGCGAGTATTTCTTTATTGAAAACGTAGAGGACCTCGAGCCGATGTACGAGGCGTTACTGAAGATGCTCAAGAGCCAATACCGCGTCTCCTACCAAACGCCCGAGCCGGTGATCAACCGCAACAAGACGTTCGTGGAAGTCCGGTTGGAGGACCCCCTCGCGGCGCGCGCCGACGAAACGTTCGAAATAGACGGCGAGAAGATCGGCTTCTTCAATCTTACGTATTTGAAAGACCAGGGCGCCGAGCGAGTCGATCACTACCTCAACTACCTAATGGGATTTCCCAATTCGCAATTTCGCGATCGCGTCGAGCTGAACCTCGCCGACTACTGGTTCGACAAGGGCTTCTACGCCAAGCCGCTGGCGATCTATAATCGGATCCTTCGGGACCCGGCCAACTCCGCCTACTACGCCGCACTGGCGCAGAAAGCCGAGCTCCTGCTCCGCGCCGAGGAATACGCCGCCGCGCGCGGCGCCTACGAAAAGCTCATCTTCGGCGGTTCCGATCTCAAGCCGAAGGCGATGCTCGACTTGGCGGGCATGTATAACGCCGAAGGAAACTACACCTCCGCGCTGAACACCTACTCCCAACTCTCTACGGAATATGAGGGCACCGAGTGGGCGGCGGAGGGGTTGTATCAATCGGCGACGGTGAACATCAACATGGGCAACCTCGACGACGCGAGCAAAGACCTCGATCAACTGATCGAGCAGTACGGCGAATCGGAAAGCGCGCTCTACGGTATGTTCGAATTGGCGAAGATTAAAGCCGAGCGGGGCGACCACGAGGGCGCGCGCGAATTGTTCGAGCACGTATCGCGATCCTCGCGGGTTGACGACGCGCTACGGTGGGACGCGGCGATACTCGCGGGCAAATCCGCCGAAGCCGAGGGGGACTACGCCGCCGCCGCCGGCTATTATAAAACGGCGCTCGACGTCGCCGCCGACCCCGCGACCCTCGAGCGGGCGCGTCTCGGCTACATCCGCGCGAGCGTCGCGGCGGGAGATTTACGCGCGGCGCGACTCGCCTACGACGAGGCGCCCGACGACGCGCGCGAGGAAATCCTCGCCGACGACGCCTTCGAGTACTCCGACGCGGGAACCCCCGCAGCCGCCCTCCTCAACGGCGCGACGATTCAACCGAGAAACGCGAGCGGCGAAGCGAACACGATTACGATCGTGGACAGCCCCGAGATGCGCGAGAAGTTCGCCGTCCTCGGACCGATCTATCTGATCGACGTCGCCGGTAGCGAGTTCGACGAGGCGGGAGCCGCCTCCGAAGCGCCGAGCGCCGCGTATGTCTCGATACCCGTTCGGAAATCGTGGGACGACGATGATAAGCTGCCGCGAGGCGAGGCGGGCTTGTATTACTACAACGCCAACCAAATCGAACTCGTAACCGACGAGGCGGACCTCGACTCCTACGGTTTCGACTTTGCGACGAAACGATCCGGTCTCTACGCCGTCCTCTCGAAACGTCCCGTCGTCGTCACACTCTACGACATTTACTTCGACTTCGGCAAAGCGTCCATCCGAAAAGAATCCGAGCGGAACCTCTACGAGATGGTGGACGACCTGAAGCGCTCTCCGCTCACGCAAGTGGAGATCGCGGGACACACCGACTCGATCGGCTCCGACGAAGCGAACCAGAAACTCTCGCTCCGTCGCGCCGAAGCCATCAAAGACTTCTTCGTCGAGAACGGCGTCGATCCCGAGCGGATGATCACGCGCGGCTACGGCGGACAGTTCCCCGTCGCGCCGAACGACACGGAAGAAAATCGCCAGCTTAACCGACGCACCGAGTTTACGATCCTCGGCGGCGAAACCCACACGGCGTCGAAGGTTGAGCGGACGGAACGGTACGCGATCGTCGTCGAGTCGTTCATCATCGCGAGGAAAGCGTACGAGCTTAAGAAATACTTCGAGAAACGCGGATACGCAGCCGCCGTCGTGACGGGCGCGATAGAAGGCGGGCGCTACGACGTGCTCGTCGGCATATACGACAACGAAAAAGAGGCGAACGATGAAGCGGAGAAATTCAAGCGCGAGTATCGTCACTACGACCCGACGGTCGTCGAGTTATAGCCGATTGTTTCTCGTCGCGATCCTCGTCGCGCTTGCGACCGGCGCGGCGTCGGGGCAGACGCTCGACGAGCGGTGGGCGACGATCGATAGCGCCTTCCAAGCGGGCGACCACCAAACGGTCGTCGAGAAGGTCCCCGCGTTCGTCGAGGAACTCGAGTCGCGGGAAATGTACGAGCAACTCGTGCCGCCCTATATGTATTTGGGAACGTCGCGGATTGCGCTCGGCTTAACCGTCCAAGGAGATCGCGCGTTCGAGAAGGCGAAGGAATTCGCGCGTCTGGCGAACAAGTCCGAGCTAATTCCGAACGTGGAACTCCTCCGAGCGCAAACGTATCTGCGCGTCGGAACGGCGGCGCGCGACGGCGGCGACACGTTCGAGGCGAAGCGCCACTTCGACTACGCCGCGCAATACGCCGATAGCGTTCCCTCGCCGACCCTGAAAGTCGCCGCGCTCTACGAGAAGGCGAACCTCCATTACGCGCAAGGACAACTCGACGTCGCGCTCGAGACGCTCGAGCCGGCGTTGTCGGAGCTCGACGACGTCCCCGAGGGCCAAGCGGATTTGGCGCGCGCCGTCCGCGCAAAAATGGCGGAACTCTACACCGCCGCGGGTATGGCGGATAAAGCCGCCGCGGTCGTCGAGGGCGGAGGAGCGGATGATCAAATCGCCGCCGCCTACCGCGCCGCCGACCGTCATATGCGACGCGGGGACTTTATGGAGGCGGATCGTCAGCTCGCCTCGGTGCGGGATCTCGTCTTCGAGAACGGCTCGCCCGAAAAGATCGAGCGCTTTATGACGCAACGCCTCGCGCTCTACGAGTCGATCTCTCGGCTCGCCGAGGGGGCGGATACGCTGAAGACCGCGCTGGACGAGCTCGAAGCGGACCCCGCCGCCGACCCCGACGCGCTCTTTCGTCTCCGGAAGCTCTACACGCTCGCCTGTCTGGAATCGGGCAGAGCGGAGGACGCCGACGAGGCGCTGGCGAAGATCGCCGCCGACGCCGAGTCGGGCGCGCTTTCCGAGGAGCTTGAGCCGCTCTACCGGTATCTGCGCGGCGACGTCGCCTTTCTGAAGAACGACAACCGCGAGGCGATCCAACAATATCTTTTAGCGCTCGACGCCGAAGCGGCGCTCTCCGAGTTCGAGTATCTCGCGGCGCTCAACAATCTCGCGCTCGCCTACATGCGGACCGGCGAAACGGAGCTGAGCGTGAACTATTTCGATCGACTCTACGATCTCGCCGACTCCCCGCGCACCGCCTCGTTCCGCGTAAACGCCGACCTCAACTCGGCGCTGGCGTTCTTCCGACAATCCGAATTCAATCGCGGCGTCGAGCGTCTCCAACGCGCCCGCGATTTGGCGAGGGCCTCCGACTTACAAGGGCTGGAGCTCATGGCGTCGTTGCGACTCGCCGAGGGATATCGGTTGATGGAATACGAAAGCGTCGCCGAACAGCTTTTCGAGGAAATCGCCGTTCGCTATAAGGAACTGGAGAACCCGTTGGCGCGCGCCCAAGCCGCCGCCGCTCTCGCCGCCTTCGAGCGCAACACGGGCGACGCCGAGAACGCGTTGCGCTACTTGCGCGAGGCGTTTTCCATCACGCAAGAATACGGCTTGCGCGCCGCCTCGCTCAACGTCGCCGAGCAATTGGCGGACGCCTACGCGAGCGCCGACAGCGTCGCCAAGGCGATCGACCTCTACCGCTTCACGCTTAACGAGCGGCTCGCCCAAGGCGCGCTCCCCGAGAACGTCGCCGCAACGCGACTGAAGATCAGCCAATCGTTCTCGCTTCTCGGCGACCACGATTCGGCGAACGTCCATGTCGAGAACGCTCTACGCGAGCTGGGCGACGTTCGAGGCGACGATTTTGTCGGCGTCGATCAAGCGACGATCGACGACCTCTACCTCTACGCCTTGGCGCTAACCGTGCGCAGTCAGAATCACTACTTCCTCTCGAAGCGCGACGGGAAACTCGGGCCGGCGTTGGACGCGTTCGACGAAATCGAGCGCGCCGTCGATATGCTCAACGAGAATTTCTACTCGCAGGTCTTGACGAACGCGCGCTCGAAAGACGAGTGGTTCAAGAACGTGAACTCCTTCCAACTGATGATCGAGGTCGCTTCGTTCCTCTACTCGAAGACCTCCGACGGCAGATACCTTGAGGCGGCGTTCAACACGAGCGAGAAACTCCGCGCGCAAACGTTCGTTCTCGAGGTTGGTCAAAATATCATCGCGCAACTCAACGACCCGGAGCTACAAGAACTCGCCGCGCTCACCGCCGACGAAGCGGCGGGCTTCGGGGAAACGATGTCGCTCGATCTCTCTTCGCCCGCCGAGGAAGCGTCGGGGATGCGCGGATTGAACATCAAAACGCAAAAGGCGCAAAACCAATCCGAGATTCTGGCAAAGCAAGCGGAGTACGATCGGATCGTTAGCGAGATGCAAAAGACGAAGGACGCCGCCGCCAATCTCGTTTCGATCAACACGCTTAATCTCGAAGCCGTTCAAGATCTGCTCGAATCGGACGAGATTCTCTTGAGCTACTACAGCGCCGACGCCCGCTTGTATCTCTTCGCCGTATCGAAGACCGAACGGCGCGGGGAGATCATCGACCTTGGCGCCGAGGACTTGGGTTATCAAGTCGAAGTGTTTCGCTCGCTGGTGCAGTTACCGAGTTCCGACAAATATAGAGGGTACGCGGAAGACCTCTACGACGCGCTGATCAAGCCCGTCGAGGATATGATCGCGGGCAAGCGCTTGCTAATCGTGCCGTCGGGCAAGCTCCACAACCTTCCGTTCGCGGCGCTCTCCGACGGGGACAAATTCTTCGTCGAGTACAACCCGACGACGATCCTGCCAAACGCCACGATGCTACAGTTCATTGTCGGGAAAGAATTGGACGGCGCCTCGGCGCGATTGTTGGCGATAGGCAATCCGACCAACTCGTTTACCTCCGCGTTGCCGGGAGCGGAGAGCGAAGTGGTGGCGCTGAGCCAAATCTATCCCGGCGCGGGCGCCTTTTTCCGCGAGGAGGCGCGCGAGGGCGAGATAAAAAGAGCGATGCCGCGATACGACATCGTGCACTTCGCCTGCCACGGCTTGTTCAACTATGAGTACCCTCTCCTCTCGGCGCTCGCCTTGGCGCCGGACGAGCAAGGCAACGACGGGCGTCTCGAGTTGCACGAGATTTACAACGTCGATCTCACCAACACCGATCTCGTCGTGATGTCCGCCTGCGAAACGGCGCTGGCGCAGATCAAGAAGAACGACGACATGGTCGGCTTGGTGCGCGGGTTCCTCTATACGGGCGTACCAAGCGTCGTCGCCTCCCTCTGGAAGGTGGACGACAACGCGACCTACCAGCTGATGACCAAGTTCTATATGTACCTCAAGCAGGGCGACGCCAAGATTGACGCGCTCCGAAAAGCGCAACGGGATATGATCGACGACCCGAAGTTCGACCATCCGTTCTACTGGGCGGCGTTCGCGCTCAACGGCTATCCGAAATAGACGAGACCGCGTTCCATAAAAATAACGGCGCCTCCGGATCGGATCGAGGGGCGCCGTTTTTTGTTAATCGTCGAGCGGGTTAGGAAGTCGTCTCGTTCCCTTCTTCGGAACGCCCCTCGTCGCCGTTCGCGTCCGGCTTATCCGTCTCGTCGCGCTTCGCGTCGTCGAGCGACCTCGGTTCTTCGGCGCTCTTTGGCGCTTGGGATTTCGCCTCGGCGTCGGCGGGCGGCGTCTCTTCGGATTTCTTCTTCGGAGGTCTGCCGGGGCCCCGATTAGGTTTCGCTTCCTCGCCCTCGGCTTTCTTCTTCGGGGGTCTGCCGGGGCCGCGTTTCGGTTTCTTTACTTCGCGCTCGTCGAACCAATCGAAGAACTCGTGCAACGCTTCTTTGATGTTCTCGGGAAGGTAGTAGAAGTTAATGCCGCGCGGAGTGATTTCCCAGAACTCTTCTTCCTTCGTGTTGTAAATAATGTCTCGGATCTTCATAATCCGTCCGATCGGCTCGTCGTCCATATCGTCGAAGATGCGGCGCGCCAACACGCGCTCGTTCTTCAACAAGTAGAAACCCGCCAATCGACTCTGCGCCACGCGGACGCCGACGAGCGCCATTTCCTTCATCGACTTCGACTCGGTCGCCTCGACGGGCGCGTCGAGATTGAGGAAGACGTCCAGCAACGCCTCCACGTTGGGCGCCTTTTTCTCGTAGGCGACTTCGTTCAATCGGCAGAGATCGTAAGCGGCGGTCTCGGGGATGAAGAGGACTTGGTTCTTGATCGCCTCGTCGCTGTAGTACTTGATAAACTTCGAGACTCGTTCGGCGCCGTCGGGGTCCGCCGTAAGCAAACGCTCGGCGACGACGCGGTAGTGATCCAATGCGGTAAAGATCGAACGCGGGTCTTTGCCGCGAATCGCGATGCGCATATACGTGTTGAAGTATTGATACGCCGCGTGGATCACTCCTTGGTCGTTCATGTCGATGGCTTTGAGCGCGATGAGCCGGCTATTGAGCAACACACCGGAGGCGACGTCCCGCAAGGTCGAGCGGGAGTTGTCGAACAGCAACTCGTATAGCTTGAAGACTTTGTTCTCGAGTAGCGCCCTGCGTTCGGCGAGGCGCTCCATTACGAATTTCGCGAAGCCCGAGAAGTCGGGGTCGGTGCGTTCGAGGCCGCGTTGGTCGTACCATCCCTCGGGTAGGCGCTTCTTCTTCTCGAGATAGTAGGTCGTCAGATCCCGCATAATGCCGATGCACAGGATCGTGACGGCGCGATCGCCTTGATAGACGGAGTTGAGCGCGACGTCGCCGAAGAAGTTTAAGCCGTTGTTTACTTCGTGATACTTCTTATCGGTGTATTCCTCCTCGCCGTCGGCGAGCTTCTCGATAACGGACAGGGAGCGCTGTTTCACGAATCCGAGAAAGACGTTCGGGCGAAGGAAGTTAAAAACGTAGTTGAAGTGCGGAAGTAGCACGAGCAGACTGAAGACGATCAACGCCAAATTAACGGTAATGCTGAAGTACGGCACGAAATCGTCGGAGATGGTGTTGGCGACCAGCACGGTGTTGATGCCCGTGACGACGAACAACGCGATGACGCCGATGTTGACCGGGTTCTCGACGAAGAGTTCGACGATCTTCGATGAGTATTTATTCGCCGCCAGTTGCACGATAATGGCGACGACGGTGATCTCGATGCCGAGGACGGCGGCGACGACCTCGCCCAATCCGCCGTATGGGTTGGTGAGCGTGCCGATATCCGACGGGTAGAACCCCGCGAGAAACTCGACGGCTTCGGCGGGGAGCGCCATATCGACAAGCCGCAGGATAAAAAACATTCCAAAGCTGATGGCGCTGAGCAAAAGCAGCGGTCGCGCCCAGGTTGTCGCGTTTTCTTTACTCAAAATCGTCGCTCCGAACGGCTCGTTCGCCGTTCCACTTTTCGTTTACGCTTACCATAATCTCTTTTTACGTGGCGACGCGCGCACGCGCCTCTTCCAACCGATTATCGAAGAATTCCTCGGTTTTTAAAGACGGACGTTTTTTTGCTCTAATATAGTGGAGAGGAAGAGAGGGCGCAAAGGAAAGGAGAAGACGGCGTTGGATACCGTCCTGTTTATTTCGCGCTTAACGCCGTTCCATCAAGCGTTCGTCGCGGCGCTCGCCTCGCGAGAGTTTCACGTCGAAACGCGTCTCGTCGGATCGTTGGCGGAGGCGCTTGAGGAGGCGAGACGAAAGCCGCTTCGATTCGCCGTTTTGGACGCGGTTTCCGTATCGTGGTCCGAGTCGGATATCGAGGCGTTGGCGTCGTATATCCCGCGCGTCGTCGTGGCGGGTTTCCCTGAAAACGCGCGGCTACGCCGAATCGTCGATGTGTCGTCTTCTTGCCGATTTGTCTCGGCGTTGGCCTCCATCGAGGAGGTCGTCGCCGCGACGGTAACGCTCGCCCGTCCGACGACCGACCGACGCGGAACGGCGAGAAATTCATCGCGTCCCGAAGCCGATTCGACCGACGAGACCGATGATTAGTCGAGTATTCCCGCGTCGCGCCGTTGCCGGTCGTATCCTTGATTCGTATGATAAAAGAATTGAGGATCCGATGACCGATTTTGTGGCGATGCCGTGCGGGAAAGAATTCGACTTACGGAAGCTGTTGCGAAAAGACGGCTCGCTCGACGTCGAGCCGATAGAAAGCCATCTCGAAACGTGCCCGCAATGCTCGGCGCGAAAGGAGTTCATTCACGACGAGATGCGCCGCCTTTTCGGAGAAGAGCCGAACGACTCGGCGCCGCGGTAGTTAGCCGACCTTCTCGCGTACGAGAGGGAACGCCATCGTCGCCGCCACGCCCGCGCCCGGTTCGCTGTGGATCTTAATCGAGCCGCCCATAAGCTCGGTGAGCCGCTTGGCGATGGTGAGCCCGACGCCCAATCCCTCGAAGCGCCGATTCGACCCTTCGCTGGATTGGCGGAACGCCTCGAAGATGTAGGGCATCTTCTCCTCCTCGATGCCGACGCCCGTGTCGATGACTTTGCAGCGCCATTGCCCGTCGCCTTCGTTCTTGTCCAACTCGACGACGACGCCCCCCTCCTCGGTGTATTTGATCGCGTTGTCGATTAGGCACCCGAGCGCCTGTTTGAACTTCTCGCGATCGACCGAGGCGACGACGGGCTCGCGTTCGACGAACTCGATCGAAACGCCCTTCCGATCCGCCTCCGAGCGATACGCCGCCGCGGTTTGGCTGCACAGTTCCGCGACTTCCGACTCGTGATAAATTAGTTCGGAGACGCCCGTCTCAAGTTGCGTAAGGTCCATCAACGAGCCGAGCGTCTTCATCAGGCGCTTGCTCGATTGGAAAATCTTCGTCGCCATCTCTCGCTCGGGCGAGACCGTAAGTTGATCCCGCAAAAGGGCGGCGAACCCGAGGATGCCGTTCATCGGCGTGCGGAACTCGTGGCTTAGATTGGAAAGCACGACCGACTTAATGTTCGCGTTGCGCTCCGCCTCCAATTTCGCGCGGCGCAGTTCTCGCTCGTAGCGCTTCCGGTCCGTGACGTCGCGAACCAACGTGCCAAGCATGTAGCCATGCTCGACGGGCATCGTATAAACGTCCTGCAGGATCGTCCGCGTTTCGCCGCGTCTATCCTTAAACGTTATTTCGAACGGCGTTTCCATCGGCGCCTTGCCGGTTTCGATCAACTGCTCGGCTATTTGCTTAATCCGTTCGACGGCTTCGGTCGTTCGGGCGGAGGGATGCAACATATCGACTTGCGTCTTCCACAACGGTGCGCCGATCGCCTCTTCGGCGGAAACGCCGCTAATCCGCTCGCACGCCTCGTTCCATAGAATAACGACGCCTTGTTCGTCGGTGATCGCCACGCCGTCCGAGGAGTGATCGATAAACGCGCGGAGGGTGCGCTCGCTTTGGCGGAGGTTCCGCTCGGCGACGACGCGCGCGATGGCGCCGGCGCACTGATCGGCGAAAATCGAGAGAAGCGTCAAGTCGGCTTCGGAGTATTTGCCGGGTTCGTAACTCTGCGCCGAGAGCATGCCGATGGTTTTATTGTGCCAGATGATAGGCGCGAACATTAGCGACTTCGACTCGCGCTCGGTCTCCCCGAATCGCACCAGCGCGGCGACGCTATCGTCGGGCGTTCGATTGATGACGAACGATCCGGCGCGGAAGAACCTCGGCTCGCGCACCTCGTCGAACGACGCCGTCGTCGGCTCGAACTCTTTCGGCGCCTCCGCTCCGACGGGCGTGTCTTCGGCGTACACCCCGACGACTTGCTTCGCCTCGTGATCCAGCAACTCCACAAGAAACGCGTCGTGGTCGAACAACCGCCTCGATTCGATCGCCACGGTCCGCCCGATCTCTCGGAGCGTGAGCGGTTGAGTGAGGCGCTGCGAGAGGCGCGAGAAGCTATCCTTTTCGCGTTCGGCGTTGATCCGGTTGGTCACGTCTCGGTGAACGATCACCATCTTCGACGCCCCGCCGCCTTCGTCGATGACTTTCGCCGACACCTCCATAAAGAACGTCGTTCCGTCCGCGCGCCAAGCGCGATAGATGAGCTCCGGCACCGACTCGCCCGCCAACAACCGATCCCATACGTTGATCGCGCGCTCGCGCTCCTCGGGCAACAGATACGTCCACACACTCGTGCCCGTCATCTCGTCGATGGAGGGAACGAGCAACTGCCGCGCCGATTGCTCCGAAACAAACTCGATATCGCCGCTCAGATTGGCGACGATAACGCCGTCGGGCGAGCCGTTGACGATAGCGCGGAGGCGTCCCTCGGATTTCCTGATACGCGCCTCGGCGAGGCGGCGCTCCGTCACGTCCTCGAGCGTCGCCTGAATCGCCGGCGCCCCGTCGTATTCTATTTGGATAAGCGCGACGTCGCCGTAGATCGTCGCGCCGTCCTTGCGGATGAATCGATTGAACGACCGGACGACGCCCGGTCCCTCGGTGAAGATTTTCTCGAATCTTAGAACCGCCTCTTCGCGATCTTCGGGATGAATGATCTTGGTAAGATCGTCGAAGGACGCCTCTCGGAAATCGGCGCCGGAGAAGCCGAAGATTTTTTCGAGCCGTTGATTGTAATAAACGACCCGCTCGTTTTGAATGACGGCGACGCCCAAGGAGAGATTTTCGATAAGCGCCCGATAGGCGTTCTCGAGATTATGCCTGTCGGTTACGTCTCTCCCGACGCCGACGATGCCGACGATTTTACCGTGCTCGTCATAGAGCGGCGCTTTCGTCGTCTCGATCCATCGTTTTCTGCCGTCGGGATACTCCCCGGGTTTTCGCTGATTAACGATGGCGGCGCCGGATTCCATAATCCGCTTCTCGTCGGCCATGAACTGACGCGCCAAAGCGGCTTCCGAGAAGTCTATATCGCTCTTCCCGACGATGTCGTCGCCGGAGTTGGCGCCAAACGCTTTGGCGAGCGCGTCGTTACAAATGATAAAACGATGCCGCTCGTCTTTGGCGTACACAAAATCCGGCATATGGTTGACGAGCGTTTGTACGAAATTCCGCTCCCGTTGCAGGTTCTCCTCGGCGATTCTCGCCTTGCGTCGGTATTCGGTCAGCTCGGCGAGATCGACAACGACCGCGCGTACCCGGCGCTCTCGTTCGGCGCGATCCACCACCGCCGCCTCGAATCCGACGTCGATCGCCGAACCGTCGTCGGCGACTAATCTCGTGGACATCGCCAACGGCTCGTCTTGCGTAACTATAGTTGCGAACTTCGAGGAGAATTCCCGACGGAACGGACCGTCCACAAACAACGAGAGTAATTTCCCGGGCAACGTCTTCCGATCCATCCCGAGTAATTTGCCCGCCGCGCGATTCGCCTCGAGAATCTTCCCGTCGCTTCCCTCCAATATGAAATACGCGACGGGCGCCGACTCGAAAAGGTCGTGATATTTTTCGTGGAGGGATTCTATCGCCTCGCGCGACTCGCGAAGCTCCTCGTTCTGGAGCGCCAATTCGAGATGCGCCACCTCCAACTCGTGGAACACGGTCGTCAGTTCGCTCTCCGCTTTGGATTCGCCGTCAACCAACGCGCGTTCGGCGAGCGAACGCAGGCGCTTATACGCCTCTTCCCCAATCGACTCGGCGACGCGACGCCTCGCGCGCTCGACGGATTGATTCTCCGACTCGCACTTCTCAAGCGCGGCGCGTAGTCGCTCGACTTCCCCCGACAATTCTTCGTAGCTTTTTTTGGTCTCGCCCATGGCTCGTCTATTAGAAAGAGCGTGAATATATACGGAGGGGACGGCGCGAACAAAACCGATCCGCGCGAACGCTCTTCCTAAGCGCGTTCCCCCATAAATTTGCGCGCCGCGGATCACGATGTATTGCTCCCCTAATCGCAAAATCGCGGCGTTATTCTCTCGCTCGAAAGAAAATTACCACAATAGAGGTGGAAAGTCAACGAGGGACGAGACCTTTAGAGGGAAGTAGTATTGTAAATCACCGACACCGCCGCGATGATGTAGAGCAGGACGGCGACGATCATCGGCGCGTCGCTGGTCAACGCGTCGATCGCGTTCTCCCCCTCCCCGCGATGGTAGGCGATATACATAAAGCGCAAAATGCCGAAGACGACGAACGGCAACGTGTAGATCATATTCTCGGAGCCGAACGCCGCAACCGTCCGCGGCGAGACGGTGTAGAGCGCGTAGCTCAATATCACGCCGCCCGCGGTCACCGTCGCTATTTGATCGACGAAACGGACGGAGTATTGCCGAAGCACTTTTCGCGAATCCTTCGCCGCGCCGGATTCGCCGAGCGAAATTTCCGAGGCGCGTTTCATCACCGCCAAAAAGAGGGAGAGGAACATCGTCGTGAGGATAAGCCAGCTCGAGGTCTCGACGTCGATCGCCACCGCGCCCCCGAAAACGCGCAGCATAAATCCGCCCGCGATGGCGAAGATATCCACCAACACCACGTGCTTCAGATAAAAGGAGTACGCCGCGTTCAGCGCCAGATAGCCCGCGACAATGAGCGCGAACGGAAGCGACGTTTGCGTGAGTACGCCCGCCGCGCCCGCGAGCAACGCGCCCACCAAGACGAGCCCCTTCCTCGGGGATATCGCGCCAGAGGCGATCGGGCGGTTCTTCTTCTTCGGATGCCGACGATCCGCCTCGGCGTCCACCACGTCGTTGACGACGTACACCGCGCTCGTCGCCAACGAGAACGCGATAAACGCCACCAACGCGCGAAGATCGCTCGGCTCATGGAACAACCGATGCGAAAAGATCAGCGGCACGAACACGAAGAAATTCTTCACCCAATGATGCACGCGCATTAAACGAAGATATTGCGCAATCACGACGTCCTCCCGAAGCGTAAATCAAACTCGGTTAGCGGTAGCTTCACCACGATCGGTCTGCCGTGCGGACATGCGTACGGCGTCGTCGTCGCGAAAAGTTCGTCGATGAGGATTCGCATCTCGCGATCGCTCAGCGCGTCGCCCGCCTTTATCGCCGCCTTGCACGCGTAGGTCGCCGCCATATTGTCGCGTCCTTCGAGCTTTCCCTCGCGACGGTTCGCGGCGTATTCGTCGATCATATCGATCATCACGCGCTCCTCGTCTCCCTCGCGGACGTCGTCGGGCGCGCCTTTTACGGTGACGACGTTTCGATCGCGAAACTCGACGTCGAACCCGAGTCGCTCCAGCCACGGTTTCATCTCCACGAGCAACTCGTATCGTCCGGAATCCAGCCGCATCGTTTTGGGAAAGAGGAGCGACTGCATCGGCGGTCCGTCGGTCTCGAATCGTCGAAGCGCCTTCTCATAGAGGATTCGCTCGTGCGCCACGTGCTGATCGATAATCATCAACCCGCTCTTAATCTGCGAGAGGATGTATTTCCGATGGAGTTGCGCCAAGAAGGGGCGCTCGTCGGAGGGGGGCGGCGCCTCGATCGGCTCGCGACGATCCTCGGCGAGCGGGCGCGGCGACTCTCCCCTCGCTTGTTGGAACGCCTCGCGACGCGCGGGTTCGGGATCGATCGAGCCGAAGAGACGGTCGATCTCCTTATCGGAATACCGCGGCGTTTGGGGACGCGCCTCGGCCGAGGATGAAGCGGCGTTCGGCCGATACGGCGCGGGCTCGGCGGGCGTAAACGGATCCAGCCGCGTCCGATGCGGGCGATCCGGCGTCGGCGAAAACGTCAGGTTCGCGGCGAGGTCGTG
>WJMR01000307.1 GCA_014727845.1 Ignavibacteriales bacterium | reverse complement strand
GAGCGAAGTATTGCCATCCCACATACACCGTCGCGCCGTCCGCCGTGAAACCGACGTCGCCGATAAAAAAAGAAACCGCGAAAAATTCCGCCGCCGCCAACGCGCCCAAAAAGAAACAGAGGGCGGGATCGAGCTCGAGCGTCGAGAGCGTGATGAAGACGAAATACAAGAGGAGCGCGGGCGAGAGCAACCCGACCGAGGAGTCGAGCGTTAGGAGGTAGATCGCCAAGACGGCCGTCGGCGCGCTTATCTCGAACGCGCCGTTGGCGTAGCGGAGCCAACCGGGCGCGGGCGCGTCCCGCTCGAGCAAACGCCCCACGAGCGCGCGTACGCCGACGCCGCGCAGAACCATCAACCCCAAAATACCGACCGTCCACCACAAGAGCTCGGGGTGGGCGCGAAAAACGGAGAACTCTCTAAGGGAAACGAAATAGACGACGGAGAACACTAACGCGAAGGCGGCGAACGCCGCGGCGACGAGCGTCTCTCGGTACCGCTCGTTCTTCAACCACTCGCGACGACGGTAGCGTTGGAAGTCGGTTTCGTCGGTGAGGTTCGCCATACCACGCGCGTCGGTTAGCGGGGCACGGGCGTCGTTAAGCCGCTGTAGGATTTGGCGGAATAGACGAAGTCGGAGATGCGCTTGCTTCTGAAGGATTCCTTGAGACCCTTCTCGAGTTCGTCGAAGTATTCGTGGTAGCGGCAATCTTCGCCAAGCGGACAATCGTGATCCCGTGAGAGGCATTCCTTAAGCACGGAGCGGAACCCGACGACGTCGAGCGCTTGGTGGAGCGTCACGTCGCGCGGGTCGCCTTTGAACTGCACGCCGCCGTATCTGCCCTGCGTGGTTTGCACTAATCCGCCGTGCTTCAGCTTGTGGACGATGCGGGCGGCAAACTTCCGGGAGATGTGCAAACGTTTGGACATCGCGCCGATGGATAGTTGCTCGTCCTTCGGCAACGCCGCCAAAATCGAAAGAATACGGAGCGCGTAACCCTGTTCGCGCGTAATATACGACTGCATAATTAATCCTTTATTTCAAGCGCCTCGTTTCATCAAATATAATAAATTTTCGTTCGTCGCGCACACGTGCAATTAACCGACTTTTATGGACGGTTGGACGAAAAAAGCCGCTCGTGCATTTCCTCCGCAAGTTTCTTCTTTACGTTCAAAACGTTAACTTTTTGAGTCGCGCAACCGAACATACGGTAATACGTCTAACGACTTTTTACTTAGAAAGAAAATATTATGCGGGTAGCATTACTAATTGCGTTCGGAATCCTCTCGACGGCGACGACGGCACAGAACATCGCCCCCGATTCACTCGAGCCGTCCGACGGCGCGCCGCGCTTCGAGACGACCTCGGACGGAGACGCTTACAACACGACGACCGACCCGGGTTCGGCATCCGAAACGCCGCCGGAAGACGAAACGGCGTTCGAGCGGAACCGCCGCCTCGCCATCCTCTTCACCGAGCGGGGCAACGAGCGACGACAAGCCGGCGACTTGGAGGGCGCCGTGGCGCAATACGACCGCGCCATCGAATACGACGCGAACTACGGCGCCGTCTATTGGAATCGAGGCATCGCCTACGCGGATATGGGCGCGTATCAAAAGGCGATCGTGGATTACACTTCCGCAATGGATTTTTACGCGGAAGACCCGTACGGATTGGCGATCCTCTATATGAATCGCGGCATCAACAAGTATTATCTCGGCGAATTCGAGGAGGCGATCGAAGACCATACGAAGGCGATTCGAACGAATCCAAACTACGGCGCCGCCTACTGGAACCGAGGCGCGGCATACGGCGAGGCGGGTTTGTTCGAGGACGCGATCGTCGATTTCTCCCGCGCCATCGAGTTCTACTCGACGCGCGCGAACGAGCTGGCGGTGCTCTATATGAACCGCGGCATCAACCGACGGGAAGCGGGCGACCTCGACGGCGCCGTGAAGGACTACTCTCGCGCTATCGATCTCCGTCCCGACTACGGCGCGGCGTATTGGAATCGCGGCGTCGCCTACGGAGATCGCGGCGAACGCGAGGAGGCGATCGCCGACTACACCCGCGCGATGAAACACTACGTCGAGAACGACGTCGCCCTCGCCGCGCTCTACAACAACCGCGGATACGAAAAGCGACAGCTGAAAGACTATCGCGAGGCGGTCAACGACTTCTCCAAAGCGATCTCGCTGAACCCCGACAGCTTCGCCGCGCACTGGCGCCGCGCCTCCACCTACGGGCATCTCGGTCAATACGAGAAATCAATCCGCGACTACGACGAAGCGATTCGGATGGCGACAAGCGACCGCGTCCTCGCCTCGCTCTATCTCGGTCGCGCCTACGAGAAACGCTTTACGCAGGATTACGAAGGCGCGATGAAGGACGTCGTCAAAGCGCTCGCGTTCAACGATCAAATGGCGGAGGCGTACTACCTCTCCGGAAAGATCAACTACGAGAACTTGAAGAACCGCAACTCGGCGATCGCCGACTTCGAGCGCGCCATAGAAATCTCGCAACACCCCGGCACCTACTCCGCCTTCTCCCGATTCTATCTCGGCGACGGCGACGAGGCGGTGGACGAAATGCAGGCGGTGATCGACCGCGCGAGGAAAGCCGAGAAGGACGAGGACGTCGCCTACTATAATATGGCGTGTCTGCAAGCCCTTATGAACAACGCCCACGAATCGGTGAAGTTCCTGAAGATGGCGCTCAACGCGGGCTATCGCTCCGTCAATCGGATACGCGACAATTCCGACTTCTACAACATCCATGGCGACGGCGAGTATCAAGCGACGATCGGGCAGTTCGAGCGACAAGCCGATTTCTAACCGCCCGATTGCTTCGCCTCGCGCGCTCGTCGGCGCTCGGCGCGACGCTCGGCGCTTTTAAGATAGCCGCCCGCCGGAGCGAACCCGAGACGAACCGACGCGCGAAATGCCTCGGTCGCCTCCTCCTCGTTGCCCAATCGTCGGAGCGCCAAACCCCGCGCGCACCGGAACGCGCCGTCGTTCTCGTCGAACTCGATCGCCGCGTCGAAATCCGTCAACGCTTCCTCGAATTGTTTCATCCGAAACCGCGTAAACCCGCGATTGAAGCGAGCGAACGCCGACCGCGTCCGACGCGCCTCCTCGCTCTCCTCTTCTTCGGACTCCTCAAGCGCCCGCGCGAACGCCTCTTCGGCGGCCGCGTACTCCCCGCAGGCGTCGAGCGCGCACCCGAGATTGTTCTCGGCGCGACGGAACCCCGGGGCGATCTCGAGCGCGGCGCGGAAGTCGGCGATCGCCTCGGCGTACCGCTCCATATAGAAACGCGCGACGCCCCTGCCGAAGAACGCCCGCGCGTCTCGGTCGTCGATATCGAGCAGTCGGGTGTAATCCTCGGCGGCGGCGGCGTGCTCGTCGAGCGCCTCGTACGAGCGAGCGCGGAGTCGAAGCGCGCGTTCCTCCTCGGCGCCGAGCCGGATCGCCTCGGAGAAGTCTTCGACGGCGAGGGCGTGTTCGCCGCGAAGCGCCCGCGCGAATCCACGATAGAGTCTCGCCTCCGGCAGTCGCGGCGCCAACTCGACGCTCGCGGTGTGATCCTCGATCGCTTCGCGCAACTTGCCGCTCCGTCGTTTGGCGATCCCCCGATTCAAATACGCCCGCGCGCTCTCGGGGTTCCGCGCCAACGCCAGGTCGTAGTGTCGGATCGCCTCCTCGAATCGACCCGCCTCGCCGCACGCGAACGCGAGGTGGTAGCGCGCTTCGAAGTCGTACTCGCGGCAATCCGCCGCCCGCTCCAACGACAAGATCGCCTCCTCGAACGCGCCGCGCTCGATTGATCGTCGTCCCGACTCGAGCGCCTCTCGAAACGCCGCCTCTCGCTCTTTTCTTTTCTTTCCCAACATCGTCGTCTATGTTCGGTGTAGTTTATACCACGCGGGCGCCTCGTCGCTCCGCTCGGCGCGCGGCGGCGGAACGGGAAACACGGATAAGCGAACGAGCTTACCGCGCGACGTGAACTCCGTCCCCGTCGTCGTCGCGGATCGGAAGAAGCGCTCGGTTCCGCCGAGCATTCCCTCCCTCGAAAACCCGCGCGCGTTCGCCGCGTCACGGAAAGCGTTCTCCGCTCGTCGCGTCGCCTCCTCCGCGTCGATCGTCCGCGTCGGATCGGCGTCGAGCGCGTCGAGCGTTGCCGCGCGCAAGGCGGGCGCGAACCAATTCGACAGGAGCGCGGGCGTCCCGAACGCCTCCGCGCAGAGTAGGCGCCCGCCGGCAAACAACGCCCATCCGTCGGCGCGCTCGTCCGGTCGGATTTTTTCGAGCGTCTCCGCGAACCGTTCCGTCGCCGCGTCGATAGCCGCGACGAGGTCCTCGGTCGGCGAATCGACGTCGAGGAGCGCGAGTCGCTCGTCCGCGTATCGCCACGCGTCGGATTGATCCGCTCCCTTACCCTCGCCGCGTTCAAGTCGTCGGAAGTTTCCTTCGGCGCGTCTCGCGCGGGCGCTCGGCGGTAGAACGCGCGTCGTCTCCTCGAAGAAGACGCCCTCGTGATCCCACCGCCCCCGCTCGACGCAGACGACGGGCGCGTCGGCTTCGGTCGTCGGTTCGAGCGCGAGGTCGGCGACGACGGTTCGATTTTGGTAGCCGCCGACGTACGTCGTTCCTTCGAGAAGCGCGACGGTCTCCGACGAAACGTTGACGACGCGAATCCGATTGATTCGTCCGCCGTCGTCGAGTTCCCTCGCCTCGATCGCCTCGACGGTCGCCGGCGCGAGATCGGCGCCCGCGCCCTCGTTCGCGACGAACAGAAGCGCCGAGAGTCGGGCGTCGCCTTGATGGGAAAGGACGTCGAGCCGCGGCGGGTCGTGTCGGTTGTGGTTCATCTCGCTTCAATATATATTATTCGCGACTCATTTTCGAGAACGATCCGAAGCGACAAAAAGGATATGGACGAGAACACCGAGCTAAATTGCGGAGATTGCGCGTGGCGTAAGAAATCCGAAGAGAATCCGAAATCGTTTATGTCGTGGTTGTGGCGGGTGCACACAAAATTCTGCCCGGGGTGGAGGGAATACACGAGACGACTGCGCGAGAAGGGCGAAACGCCGCCCGATCCGTTCGCGAAGCGTTAACCGAAGCGCTCCGCCATAAACTCTTCGAGGATAATCGCGGCGGCGTTGCGATCGACGAGCGCTTTATCGCGCCGCTTCATTCGGCCGGGAACGCTTTGGAGGATGCGGCGCTTTGCCTCCGAGGACGTGTATCGCTCGTCCCGTAAAACCACTTCGACGCCCGTCGCCGTTTCCAATTTTTTCTTGAACGTCTCGACGGGCTTGGTCGCGTCGGTGGGCGAGCCGTCCACCTTGAGCGGATACCCGAGCGCCACGACGCGCACGTCTTCGCGTTCGACGAGCTCGGCGATTTTCGAGAGAAGCGAGGAGTCGTTCGTCCAGGTTTCGTAGGGATAGGAGATTGTTCGAGTCGGGTCGGTGAGCGCCACCCCGACTCGCTTGGCGCCGTAGTCGATCGCCATCGCGCGCCAATGCGCTTCGTCGTTCATCCGCTCATCCGCGCCACCGCGCGCACGCCTTTAATTTTCTTCAGCCGCTCGATGAGGTGGGAGAGGTGCTCGAGATCGCGGACGTACACGGCGACGACGCCCTCGAAGAGCGAATCGCTCGACTCTATGTTGATCGACTTGATGTTCGTGTTCTTGTAGTCCACGATCGTGTTGGCGATCTCGTTGAGCATACCCGTGTTGTCCTCGCCCGAAATGGCGAGCCCCGCGACGAACGCGGCGCGCTCGGCTTGCGCCCAAGCGACCGAGACGATCTTCTCGGGCTCGCGTTTGGCGATCTCGATTAAGTTGCGGCACGTTTTCCGATGCACCGCCACACCCGCGCCCGCCGTAACGAATCCCGCCACTTCGTCGCCCGGCACGGGATTGCAGCACTTCGCGTAATAGTACTGCAGATCGACCGCGTCCCCGTCCACGACCAAATCGCCGCCCGAGTCGCGAGCCACTTCTTGAAACCTCTCGACGTGTCGGCTCGTCTCGATTTCCTCGGGCTTCACCTCCTCCTTACGCGCGAGAATCTCGCCGAGGTCCAACCCGCCGTCGGCGACCGCCGCGTAGAACTCGCGAACGTTGTTGAACTTTAGCTTCCGATAAAACTTCCGGAACTCGTCCTCCGAGAACCGCCGTTTCTCTTTCTTGAGCCGCTTTTCCCACACGTTTTTGCCGCGCTCGACGACGCGCTCTTCCTCTTGGTTGAGCCACTTCTTGATCTCCACCTTTGCCTTGCGCGTCTGGACGAACTTGAGCCAGTTTTTATTCGGCGTCTGGTTCTTCGAGGTGATGATCTCGACTTGGTCGCCTTTTCGGAGGCGGGAGTCGAGAGGGACGATCTTCTTGTTGACTTTCGCGCCGATACACGTCTGCCCGACCTTGCTGTGAATGGCGAAGGCGAAATCGACGGGCGTGGAGTGTACGGGGAGTCGCTTAAGATCCCCCTTCGGCGTGAAGACGTAGATCTCGTCGGAATAGAGGTCGAGCTTGAAATTCTCAATGATGCTTTTGCGGAGGTCCTCGTTACCCGAGTTGTCGAGGATCTCGCGAATCCACTGAACGTATTGGTCGATCGTTCGATCGACGTCGTTCTCCCCCTCTTTGTATCGCCAGTGCGCCGCCACGCCTTGCTCGGCGATCTCGTGCATCTTCCTCGTTCGGATTTGCACCTCCACCAGCGTGCCGCCGGGACCGACGACGGTGGTGTGGATTGACTGATAGTTGTTCGCCTTCGGAATGGCGATATAATCCTTGAAGCGATCGGGCACGGGGATGTACTCGCCGTTAATCACGCCGAAGGCGGTGTAGCAATCGTTCATGTCGTCGGTGTCGATAACGACGCGCACGGCGAACAAG
>WJMR01000306.1 GCA_014727845.1 Ignavibacteriales bacterium | reverse complement strand
GAGACGTTCGAGCGGTTCGTTCACGACCCCGACGACCCGACGTCGATCAACCACAACTACGCGCACGCGATCGAGGAGGAGGCGCCGGGCGTGTTGCTGGTCGGGACGTTCGCCGGGTTAAATCGCTTTGACGTCGATCGAGGCGCCTTTTTCGAACTCACGCTCGACGGAGAACCGCGAAACGTGTGGACGCTCGAGAAGACGTCGCAAGGCGACCTCTTCGTCGGGACACTTGGCGGCGGCGTATTCCGTCGTCGATCCGGCGAAAGTAGCTTCCGGCGCAGGCAATCCGACGAGACGAATCCGTGGGGTCTTTCGAGCGATTACATTTGGTCTATCCACGAGGACCGAGCCGGCGTCGTTTGGTTCGGTTCGGATATCGGCGTTAACGCGCTCGATCCGCTCAATGAGCAGTTTAAGTGGTATCGCGCCGACGCGCGCGACCCGCGTCTGCTCAGCGACAACGAAGTACAGGCGGTTTTAGAGGATCGCCGAGGCGCGCTATGGATCGGGACGAAGGAGGGATTGAATCGCTACGACAAGGGCGAAGAACGATGCCGCCGCTACTACGCCCGCCCGACGAGTCGCGACGCGCTCGGCGACGACTTCATTCGCGCGCTCTATGAGGACTCGGACGGCAATCTCTGGATTGGCGCGAACGGCGGGGGTCTCCACCTCTATCATCCCGACCGCGACGCCTTCTCCCGCTACCCCGCGCCCGACGAGGCGAGCGAATTCATCAACGACAAGATACTTTCGATTTGTGAAGACGCCGACGGCTCGCTGTGGATTGGAACGCTACGCGGCGTCAACCGCTTCGATCGCCGAACGCGTCGCTTCGTCGAGCACTACGAGCACGATCCGTTCGACTCGACGACGCTGAGCGCCAACTACGTCCACTCGGTTTTTGTGGACCGCGAGGGACGGCTTTGGGTCGGATGCTCCGAAGGACTGAACCTCTTCGACCGCGAGCGAGGCGCCTTCGTGCGATTCATAACCACGCCGGGCGACCCGAACAGTTTGAGCAACAACCTCGTATGGGACGTCCATCAAGATAAAACGGGAGCGCTTTGGATTTGCACAAACGGCGGGCTGAACCGATACCGCGAAGCGTCCGCCGACTTCGAGCGCGTCGAGGCGGACGAGTATCTGTTCAACGGCGCGATCTACGGAATCCTCGAAAGCGACGACGGCGCGTTGTGGGCGAGCGGGAACGAAGGCGTTTTTCGATACCACCCGAAGGCGGGCGAGGCGAAGCGGTACGACGACGGCGACGGCTTGCAATCCCTACAGTTCAAGGGCGGCGCGCGCTTTCGCTCCGACGACGGCGTCTTCTATTTCGGCGGCGTCAACGGCGTCAGCGCGTTCCGACCCGAGATGCTGCGCGACAACCTCGTTGTGCCGCTCGTCTCCCTAACCGACTTCCGTCTCCACAATCGAAGCGACGACGTGACGCGAGCGCCGAGAACTGAGATCTCCGAAACCGACCGTGTGACGCTTTCGTATCGCGAGAATTCCTTTACCATCGAATTCGCCGCGCTCGCTTACTCGTTCCCGAATCGCAATCGGTATCGATACAAACTCGTCGGCCTCGATGAGGATTGGTCGGCGCCGACCGAGCGGAACTTCGCCATCTACACCAACCTCGACCCCGGCGCGTACACCTTTCGCGTCGTCGGCTCGAACGACGACGGCGTTTGGAACACGCGCGGGGCCTCGCTCGTCGTCGAGATCGCTCCGCCGTTTTGGCGGACGTGGTGGTTCGCGACGTTGGTCGCGTTCGCCGTCGTCGCGTTCGCCGCTTGGGTTGTGTACTATCGCGTCTCGCAATTGCTCGCCATCGAGCGGCTCCGCTCCACCATCGCCGCCGATCTGCACGACGACGTCGGCGCGCGGCTAACCGAAATATCGATGCTGAGCGACAAGGTGAAGGCGCTTGTTCGACGCCGCGACGACCCGACCGACGCGGCTCACAAGATTGGATCGATCGCGCGTTCAATGATCGAACACTTCAGCGACATCATCTGGATCATCAATCCGAATCGAGATTCGCTCTACGAGCTGTTCATAAAATTGAAGGACGGATTCGAGGAGACGTTGAATCGGAAGAACGTGGCGCTTACTTTACGAAAAATGGAAACGCTCAACAGGGTGCGATTGCCGATGGAAACTCGCCGGAACCTTTTTCTACTCTTTAAAGAGGCGCTACACAATTCGCTTAAGCATGCCGCGCCGTCGGAGATTTCGATTTCCGCGGAGGCGACGAACGGAACGCTCGCGATCGAGTTGACGGACGACGGCCGCGGGTTCGATCCCGCCGCGCTCGGACGCGTCAACGGTTTGAGCAATATGCGGGAGCGGGCGAGACGCTCGGGAGGGGCGCTCGTCGTACGGAGCGCTCCGGGCGAAGGCGCGACAATCCGATTCGAGGGGAAGACGCCCGGACGTCGCGCCGGCAAAGGCGCGCTCACGATCACCAAATCGGACGCGAAACTATGATCGACGTGATTGTGGTCGAGGACAACGAAATTGTTCGCGAATCGCTCGCCGCTCTTCTCGAGGACGCCGACAATATCCAATGCGTCGGAGCGTACGAAAATTGCGAGACAATGCTCGACGCGATGAAGGAGCTCTCCGCCGACGTCTTCCTGATGGACATCAAACTCCCGGGTATCGACGGTATAGAGGGAACGCGGCGCGTCAAGAAATTGCTACCCGACTCGACGATCCTGATGCTCACCGTGTACGACGAGAACGATCTCATCTTCGACGCGCTCTGCGCGGGCGCGTGCGGCTACCTCGCGAAAAAGACGAAACCCGAAAAGCTGATTGAAGCCGTGCGCGAGGCGTACGACGGGGGCGCGCCGATGAGCAGTCACATCGCGCGCAAAGTGACGGGGTTTTTCCAACGCAATAAAAAAATCGCTTCGGACGTCTCCCCTCTCACTCAACGCGAGGAGGGTATTCTTCGCGAACTCATCAAAGGCAAGACCTACTACGCCATCGGTCTAACATTCGACATCAGTACCGACACCGTGCGGTTCCACATCAAGAAGATATACAAGAAGCTTCACGCCCACTCGCAAGCCGAGGCGGTCGCGGAGGCGATCAAGAAGGGGTTTATCTAATCTAACGCAACTCTTCCAGCGTCTTCCAAACGATCAGTTGCATACGCGGAATGTGGAAGGGTCCTTTCCAGTGGTTGCCCTTGAGCGTCGTCGAGAGACGGCCGTCGCGATGGAGGTAGCCGAACCATTCGCCGTATTCGGGATCGGGGAAACGCTCGTGCGTCCACTTGTGCGCGCGGAGAAATCGCTCGGCGTACTTATCGTCGCCGGTTAATTGGTGCGCGAGAAGGTTTGCGATGATCGCCTCGTTCTGGGGCCACCAGAATTTCATGTCATGCCAGTACTCGGTCGGCGGAAGATTCTTCGCGTCGCGATAGTATATCACGCCGCCGTATTCTTCGTCCCAACCGCGGTCGAACGAGAAGTCGAGAATTTTGAGCCCGTAGTCGAGTAACTCTTTATCGCCGCCTTTTCGCTTGGCTTCGTAGAGGACGAACCACGCCAACTCGATCGCGTGCCCGGGACAGAGGAGACGTCCGTCGAACGTGTCGATGAATTCCCCGTTGGCGCCGACGGTTTCGAGTACGCACCGGAGCTCGTCGTTGACGAAGGCGCAACTTTCCTCGATCGAGCGTTCGATCCACTCGTTCGCGATCGGATCGTCGGTCGCCTTGCGCAACGCTTGCGCCGTCGAGATCACGATCATCGGAATCGCCAACCCTTTCGTAGGACGCGTTTCGGGATTAACCTTTGGCTCGAGCAAGCCGGGCGTGTTCTGATACTTCAATAAAAGTTTGAACAGCTCGACCGCCTCCTCCGCCACGTCCCTATCGTTAGCGGCTCTCCCATATGCCGCCATCGCCATCGTCGCGAACGCTTCAGTAAAAATGTAGCGACGTTGCCGAAGCGGACGACCGTCGCGCGTGGTGAGAAAGTGCATCCTCCCCTCTTCGTCGAAAGCATGCGCGTTCATAAACTCGAGACCGCTTCTCGCCAACTCGAGCCATGCTTCGTTCCGTTCCACTTCGGCGTAGAGTTCGGAGAGGAGCCACACAAAGCGTCCGTGAATCCACATCGGCTTGTCGTCGCTCACGACGGAACCGTCGCGATCGAGGGAAAACAGGAATCCGCCATGTTCCTTGTCCGGCGCGTGTTTCGTCCAGAAAGGAACAACGTCTTTCAGAAGACCGTCGCGATAGACGGGTACGAGTTCGTCGATTGTTTCACGCGTAAGAACTTTACTCATCGCGTCTCCCCTATTACGTGCGCCAGTAGAGGCGCTTTTTTGTGAAGAAGCTTGTCGCCGCCGCGACCAACGTCGTGAAAAGTACGCCTTTCAAGAATCCCAACCAAGCCGAGCACGCCAAGTCGTTAAGGATTTCCCACACGGAGAGTAGCGAGAGAACGGGAAGGATAAGATTGGAGCCGACGCAATAGGCGATCATCGGGTTTTGTCCGTTTTCCACGACCGGGAGAGCGAGGTTGCGCACGTTGTAATAGTCGATCGCGACGAGAAGCGCGCCGAGCGCGTACGCGGCGAGCCCCGCAGTCGTCAAATAGTATGAGATCGTCGAAGGGTCTTTCTTGATCCCTCCCTCGAACGCCTCGAACGCCAAGCCGATCGCGACGAGCGTCGCGCCCCATCCGAGCGATTCCTTGAGAAACCGCCCCGTCGCTCCGGGAAGACGCCTCGCGATCGCGGCTATCGCGACGATCAATCCGAGCGACACAAATAGATTGGCGACCAACCACCGATTGTAAAGGAAGACGAGATTGGCTACGATCAACGCCGCCGAAAGAACGCCGACGACGCCGAACAACGCGCGCTTCTCGCCGTCTGCCTCGGCGTCGCTCATCCATGCGCGCAAACGATCGCCGACGATCGATCCCGGTAAGACGACGAAGAGATACTGCAAATAGTAGAATTTATATAACCAAGGGAACGGCGTCGCATCCCATAGACATTGATTCCACGACCCCTCAATGTCGTGCGCGAGACGGACGGCGAGTAGAAAGCCGAGGACGGCGATCCTAAGAAGAACGTTGTCTTTCGTGAGTAGCCAAACGGAGGTTCCGAAAAAGGCGACGTTCGCCAAGACGAGTATGATGATGTCGCTCCGTCCGAGAGAGAACCCCGAACCGTCGGGATACTCAAGTAACGCAAGGAGCGTCGCGGCGCCGCCATAGCCGAGCGCGCGAACCGCGACGACCGACCAACGCGACCACTCTTTCGGAAGTCGGAGAAGCATCGGGAAGAGAAGCGCGAATCCGAGAATGGCGACCGCCCACGCGCCCGCGTCCGGCGAAGGATCAATCACGTAGGGCTTGATGTGTTGAAGGTAGATCGCGAACCACGCCAAGAGCAGTCCCCTACCGAGCGCCGCGAGATGCAACTTCCGTTCGGGAACGCCGCGTTCGATTTTCTTCCGAAGAGCAAACGGGAACGCCGCGCCCATCGCGAAAAGGAAGAAGGGGAAGACGAGATCAACCCACGTGAGTCCCGGAACGTTCGGATTAAAGACGTTCTCGGGCGGCGGGAGTTGCGCGTGATACATCCACCCCGGTAACGCGCCGCCGAACGGCACGCTCCCGCTGAGTATCATCAGGAGAATGGCGACGCCTCTAAGCG